>NZ_JBHWHH010000048.1:0-44747 GCF_042732555.1 Nocardia sp. NPDC059764 | reverse complement strand
GATCGGAGGTGGCGGCGCGCACGGTCAGCGCGCCGCGGCCCGCGGTCCCGGCGGCTTCGAGGTCGGCCCACGCGGTCGGGGTGAGCGGACCGGTGCTCCCTGTCGCGTAGAGACGGCCGAAACCGCCCCCGTCACCGCCGGCGTGCAGCAGGATCGCGGCGCCGCCGGCCGTGTACGGGAAGTCCTCGCGGCCGCGCTCGGTGGTGGGGTGGGTGTCCCCGGCGACGATGAGCGCGTACTCGACATCGCCCAGCCCGGTGAAGCAGTGCGCGGTCATGAGGGCGTGCAGCACCCCGGTGCCGCCGTTGAGCAGATCGAAGGAGAAGGCGGGCAGGCGGCCGGTCTCGTACTCCAGGCCGACCTCGAGGCGCTTCTGGATCAGTGCGGCGACGGCGGGTTCGGCGATATTGCTGTCGCGGAACACCCCGGCATTGATCACCAGGCCGACCCGGTCGGCGGAGATCTCGGCGGCGGCCAGCGCCCGCCGTCCCGCACGGGCGGCGAGTTCGAAATAGCTGCCGGTGTCGGCGTCGGTGCACACGGCCGCGGAAACGATTGCGGTGCGCCCACCCGTCACCCGGCCACCACCCCTCACCGAATCGCGAAGCGATGCTGTATTCATGTCAGGCCTCCAGCCGGGAGATCGTTGCGGCGAGGTGACCGGAGACCACCCCGGACGCCTCGGGGATCAGCAGCACCTTGGAGCCGCGCGGAATTCGCCCCTGCGCCAGATGTTCGCGCAGCACCAGGAAGTGGGAGGTGGACGCGGTATTGCCGTACTCGGCGTAGATATTGAGCGCCTGCGGCATGGGGGTGTCGAAATGGCGTTCGGTGAGCGAGCTGATGTACTCGATGGCCGGGCCGCTGAACTGGTGGTGGATCCAGTAGTCGTATTTCTCGCTCTCCCAGGCCCGGCCGGTCTCGAAGAAGAAGTCGGCCATGCGGGAAATGCCCTGCAGGAATCGTGATTCGCTGGCCAGTGCCCGGTTGTCGGTGTACATGGCGATGCCGGTGGTCTTGTCGCTCGGCATGCCGATGCAGTGTTCCGCGCCGGCCGAGGTGGTCATGAGTTCGATGTAGTGGATCTCGTCGTCATCGTCGCCGTGGTCGTCGACCACCACCGCCACCGCGGCGTCGCCGACGGTGAGCGCCGCGAACTGCGGGTCGTAGGGTTTGGAGATCTCGCGGGTGGCGGTCTCGGCGATGGGGGTGATCTGCTCGCCGCTGACCACCAGGCCGCGGCGCACCACGCCGGCCTTGATCATGCGGTCCAGCACCAGCACGCCGGTGATCATCCCGGCGCAGGCGTTGGACAGGTCGAAGTGCAGCGCCTTGCCCGCGCCGATGGCGGCGCCCAGCTGGGCGGCGAACGACGGGGCGAAGCAGTATTGCCCGGGCGCGGTGAACCGGGTGATCGAGACCGAGATGATCACGTCCAGGTCCTCGGCCGCGTAGCCGGAGCGTTCCAGGCAATCCTCGATGGCCCGCTGCGCGAGCACGAAGGAGGATTCGTAATCGCCGGGGTCGCTATTGTGCACGCGGCGATTCTTGATTCCGGTAATTCGTTCCAGATCCAAGGCCCGCGGCACCGACAGGGCATTGATGACGTCTGCGGTGGAACGGATGGTGCTGGGTGTATACGCGCCAATGGATTCGAAGCGTGTACGCATGTGGCCCCCTGCTCTCTCGGGTGGATTTCCGTAGGCCCCGATGCCGAGTGGAAAGCTACCGTACGGAGGGGTGGACGAGAGCGGGACGATGATCACGGATCAGCCTGTTGTACACAGTATTTCGATTCTCCGTAGGGGTGGGATAGGGGGTGCGGAGCAACCGGTGTCGGTACCGCGAGACACACTAAACCCGCTGTATATCAAACGAATTCGAATCGACACGGCTAGCGGCCGCGGAGAGCCCCGTGTAGCCTCACCGACATATTCCTCGCATTCCTCGACAATTCCCTGGGGGAAGTGTGTCGCATTCCTTGCCCACTGTTTATTGGCGCGCCCTGGATCGATTCACCGATATCGTTTCCGACCATCCTTCCCGGGCGGCGGTGATCCACGCCGAGGGCCGCACCCGGGCCGGCCTGCCCGACTACCGGCAACTCACCTACGCCGAACTCGACGCGTGGTCGGACACCATTGCCGAGCGGTTCCTCGCGGCCGGCGTGGGCCGCGGCGTGCGCACCATCGTGCTGGTCCGGCCGGGGCCGGAGCTGTACGCGGTGCTGTACGGGCTGTTCAAGATCGGCGCGGTGCCGGTGGTGATCGACCCCGGCATGGGCTTGTTCAAGATGCTGCGCTGCCTGCGCGCCGCCGACGCCGAGGCGTTCGTCGGGGTCACCGAGGCGCAGGCGCTGCGCATCGTGTTCCGCGCCTACTTCCGCAAGGTGCGGGTGACGGTCACCGCGGGCCGCTCCTGGTGGCAGGGACCCACCCTCGAGAGCTGGGGCCGCACACCGGCTTCCGCCCTACCCGAGCGCGAGCCCGCCCCCGACGACGAGCCGCTGCTCATCGCCTACACCACCGGCAGCACCGGGCCCGCGAAGGCGGTGGTGCTCACCCACGGCAATCTCGCCGCCATGATCGATCAGGTGGATGCCGCGCGCGAGCACGTCGCGCCGGAGACCTCGCTGATCACCGCACCGGTGGCGGGCATCCTGGAACTGCTGCTCGGATCCCGGTGCGTGCTACCGCCGTTGATCCCGTCCAAGGTCGGGGCGACCGATCCCGCGCATGTCGTGGACGCGGTCGAACGGTTCCGGGTGCGGACCATGTTCGCCTCCCCCGCCGTGCTGATCCCGCTGCTGGACCACATCCGCCGCACGGGGGCCGCACTGGCGAGCATCCGCAGCGTCTACTCCGGCGGCGCACCGGTGCCGGACAGCTGCATCGCCGGACTGCGCGAGGTGCTGCCCGCCGACGCCAAGGTGTACTCGGGATACGGCGCGACCGAGGCGCTGCCCATGGCCACCATCGAATCCCGGGAACTGCTGGGCGAACTCGTGGCGCAGGCCCACACCGGGCACGGCGTCTGCGTGGGCGCGCCCGCGCCGCACGTGCGGGCCCGCATCATCCCCATCACCGATGATCCGCTGCCGGACTGGTCCGATGTCGAGGGGCGGGGCGGCCTCGCGGGCCCGCTCGGGATCGGGGAACTGGTGGTGTCCGGGCCGAATGTCAGCACCCGCTACTTCTGGCCGCCGACCGCGGACCGGGTCGGCAAGATCACCGACGACGAGGTGATCTGGCATCGCACCGGCGATCTGGCCTGGCTCGACGACGCGGGACGAATCCGGTTCTGCGGCCGCAAGAGTCAACGGCTGGAGACGGCGCACGGGCCGATGTTCACCGTCCAGGTCGAGCAGATGTTCAACACGGTGACGGGCGTCGCCCGGAGCGCGCTGGTCGGCGTGGGCACGCGCGGCGAGCAACTGCCGGTGCTGTGCGTCGAACTCGAGCCCGGGGCCGACCGCGACGCCGTCGAGCGCGAATTGCGCGGGCGGCGCGACGAATTCGAGATCGCCAAACCGGTGACGGAGTTCCTGTTCCATCCCCGCTTCCCGGTGGACATCCGCCACAACGCCAAGATCGGCCGCGAACGACTGACGGTGTGGGCGGAC
The DNA here is from genome assembly GCF_042732555.1 of Nocardia sp. NPDC059764. NCBI lineage: Bacteria > Bacillati > Actinomycetota > Actinomycetes > Mycobacteriales > Nocardiaceae > Nocardia > Nocardia sp. NPDC059764. The sequence goes on along the minus strand of NZ_JBHWHH010000048.1, from coordinate 41,125 downwards.
AAGCAGCTCGGGCAGGGGGCGTCATGAAGGTCTTGGTGACCGGGGCCTCGGGGTTCCTCGGCGGCGCGCTGACCCGCCGCCTGGTCGGCGACGGCGAGCACGAGGTGTCGATTCTGGTGCGGCCCACCAGCGATCTGCGCGACCTGACCCCGGTGCTGGGCCACGTGGAGCGGGTGGTCGGCGATCTCCGTGATCCGGCGTCCCTGGAGCGGGCGGTCGCGGGCGTGGACGTGGTGTTCCACAGTGCGGCGCGGGTCGACGAGCGCGGCACCCGCGCCCGCTTCTGGGCCGAGAACACCACGGCCACCGCGCGTTTGCTGGCCGCGTCCGCCGCCGGTGGCGCGCGGCGGTTCGTGTTCGTGTCGAGTCCGAGCGCGCTGATGGATCGTGACGGCGGCGACCAGATCGATATAGACGAGTCGGTTCCGTATCCGTCGCGCTATCTGAACCACTACTGCGAGACCAAGGCCGCCGCCGAACGCCTGGTGCTGGCGGCCGATGCGCCCGGCTTCACCACCTGCGCGCTGCGGCCGCGCGCCATCTGGGGCGCGGGCGATCGGTCCGGGCCGATCGTGCGGCTCCTGGAAAGGGCGGCGGCGGGGACCCTGCCGGATCTGTCGGGCGGGCGCGGCGTCCACGCCTCGCTGTGCCACGTGGACAATATCGTCGACGCCATGGTCAAGGCCGCGGCCAGCGAGAACGTCGGCGGCAGAGCGTATTTCATCGCCGACGCCGAACGCACCGAGGTGTGGGGGTTCCTCGCCGAGGTCGCCGCCGACCTCGGGTATCCGCCACCGGACCGGGCGCTGGACCCGCGTCTGGTGGCGCTGGTGGTCTCGGCGATCGAGAACCTCCGGCGGGTCCCGTATCTCGCCGAGCACTGGACCCCGCCGCTGTCGCGCTACTCGGTGGCGGTGCTCACCCGCACCGGCACCTACGACACCTCGGCCGCCGCCCGCGATTTCGGATACCGGCCCGTTATGGACCGCGACACCGGCATGGCCGAATTGAAATCCTGGATCCACCGCACGGGGGTGATCGCCGGATCCACCCGCTGACCAGCGTTCAGGCGCTCTCCACGAAACCTTGTGTTACGCGCGGTACCGGCTAACATGGCTTGGATACAGCGCAGTACCGCACTCAATGAGGAGAGCGCCCGATGCCGGCATTCGACTATCACGGCGTATCCGTCGCCTACGACCACGCCGGATCCGGCGATCCGATCCTGTTCCTGCACAATATCGGCGGCGACCGCAACATCTGGACCCACCAGACCCGGGCCCTGGCCGCCACGCACAGCGTCTACGCGCTGGACCTGTTCGGCTACGGTGACTCCGACTCCCCCACCGGCGGTTATACCGTCGCCAACTATGTGCGGCTGGTCTCGGAGTTCATCAGCGCCCACGATCTCACCACTGTGACGCTGGTCGGCAACTGCTTCGGCAGTGCGCTGTCGCTGCTCTACACCCGCGCCAACCCGCAGAACGTGCGCGCCCTGGTGCTGTGCAGCCCGCTCACGGCCGCCACCCTGCGGCCGACACCGACCGGCTGGACCGCCCGCGCCGCGTCCCGCATCCCCCTCGACTCGGTCGCGAGCGCCATCCGCCTGCCCGGCGTCGCCGCCAACCTCGTGGTCCGTGAACAGCTCGGCCCGCGTGGCCGCGCCATGACCTCCCCGTCGTTCACGGCTTTGCGTCACCGCTGGTCCGAGCCTCGCCGCCTGTACCCACCCGCCGCCATCGCGCGCGACCTCCCCACGTTGGCCACTCTCGACACCTTCCACCCCTCCCCCGCCTTCCCGCCCATCACCACCGTCTGGGGCGCGAAGAACCGGATCCTCTCCGCCGCCGCGGGCGCTCGTCTCAACGAAACCCTGCGTCCGGCCCACGCCATCACCGTCCCCGACTGCGGCCACCTGATCATGCTGGAACAGCCCGAAACCGTCACCGCCGCAATCCGTTCCGCGACCACCACCGCTCTCGCGGGCTGAAACAACCAGAGCGCAGGATCCGTTCAGCCGTCCCCGGCCGCGCGGCTCAGGAGCGTGGACAATTCACGCATGCGGTCGACCAGTTCCGGTGGTTCGATGACCTGGAATTCGAAGCCGAAGCCCGCGACGTAGACGGCTATCGCGTCCAGGGAGTTCGCGCCCGCGTGCAGGATGCAGGTGTTCGCGTCCACGGCTTCGAGGACGCCGACCGTCGAAGAGATGACATCGGCGGCCCGGTCGGCGGAGGTCAGCAGGGTGATCCGGGCGTGGTAGCGGTAGGGGGCCGAGGTGACGCCCCGGGACACCTGGTCGGCGGCGTCGGGGGCCTCACGCGGGGTGAAACGGGGGCCGGTCGGGATACGCGGGGTGAGACGGTCGACGCGGTAGGTGCGCCAGTCCTCGCGGTCGACGTCCCAGCCGGTCAGATACCAGCGGCGGCCGTGGTGGACCAGGCGGTGGGGTTCGGTTGTGCGGTAGGAGGTTTCGGTGCCATCGTGGGTGCGGTAGTCGAAGCGCAGACGGTGCTGGTCACGGATGGCGGCGGCGATGGTGGTGAGGGTGTCGGGGTCGACGCGGGGGCCGCCGGAGGGGACCGAGACGGTCGCATCCTGGAGGGCGGTGAGGCGGTGACGCAGCCGCGACGGGAGCACCCGTTCGAGTTTGGTGAGCGCGCGCAGGGAGCTCTCCTCGATGCCCGCGATGGTGCCGCCCGCGGCGGTGCGCAGGCCCATGGCGACCGCGACGGCCTCCTCGTCGTCGAGCAGCAGCGGCGGCAGGTTCGCGCCCGCGCCGAGGCGGTAGCCGGCGGAACCGGGCGTGGCGTCGACGGGATAGCCCAGGGCGCGCAGCTTCTCGATATCGCGACGCACAGTGCGCACGTCCACCTCGAGCTGCGCGGCCAGATCCGCGCCGCTCCACTCGCGCGGAGCCTGCAACAACGACAGCAATCGCAGCAGTCGAGCCGAAGTTTCCAACATGAATTCGATTCTGCCCGACAGCTAGGGCGGAACCTGTCCTAACTGGCCCGTAGCGTTGTTCTCATGAGCGAACAGGTCAGTCCCTTCCGCATCGACATCCCCCAGACTCGGCTCGACGATCTGCGGCAGCGGCTCGAATCCGCGCAGTTGCCCGCCCCGCTGCCGGGCGACGACTGGGACACCGGCGTGCCCGTGCACTGGCTGCGGGAACTGGTGGAGCACTGGCGCGCCGGATACGACTGGCGCGCCGCAGAAGCCGAACTCAACCGGTATCCACAGTTCCTCACCGAGATCGAGGGGCAGCGGGTGCACTTCCTGCACATCCGCTCGGCCGAACCGGGCGCGGTGCCACTGCTGCTGACCCACGGCTGGCCCGGCTCGGTGGTCGAATTCCTCGATGTCATCGGGCCGCTCACCGATCCGGCGGCGCACGGCGGCGACCCGGCCGACGCGTTCCACCTGGTCATTCCGTCGCTGCCCGGGTTCGGATTCTCCGGGCCGGTCGCCGACACCGGATGGACGCGGGCGCGGATCGGCCGGCTGTGGGCCGAGCTCATGCAGCGGCTCGGGTACGAGCGCTACGGCGTGCAGGGCGGTGACATCGGCGGCGCGGTGAGCCCGGAGGTGGCGCGCACGGCCCCGGACAAGGTGATCGGCGTGCACGTCAACGGCGGCACCAACCTGCCCCCGGCCTCGGCCGCCGAGGATCTCGACCAGCTCACCGAACTCGAACGCGACCGGATCCGCCGGATCGGGGCGTTCATGCGCGAGGAGTTCGGCTACATCGCGATCCAGTCGACTCGCCCGCAGGCGCTGGCCTACGGACTGGTGGATTCCCCGGTCGGGCAGCTGGCCTGGATCATGGACAAGTTCCGTGAATGGACGCACCCGCGCACTGTGGCGCCCGACAAGATCATCGACCGGGATCGCCTGCTCACCAATGTGATGCTGTACTGGCTGACCGGCACCGCGGGCTCCGCGGCCTACGTGGGCTACGCCCAGACCGGTGAATGGGGCGCTCCCGCAACCAATTCCGGTGTCCCGACCGCCGTCATCGCCTTCGCCCACGATGTCTGCATCCGGCGGTACTGCGAGCCGTCGAACACCATCACCCGCTGGACCGACGTCGACCGCGGCGGCCACTTCGCGGCCCTGGAGGAACCGGAGATCCTCGTCGGCGACATCCGTGAGTTCTTCCGCGACCTACGCTGAACACCGGCGCCCGAATCCGGTGCGGTCCGGCCGGATTCAGGGCACCAGCGGCCTGACCTGCTCGGCGGCGAAGCGGACGAAACCGACCGGGTCGGGCTCGTCGCCGGTGGGTTGCAGCACGACACCGGTGGCCCCGGCCTCGGTCCACGCGATCACCGCGTCGGCGATGGCCTGCGCCTCCCCGGCGACCCCGATGCCCGGGATGGTGTCGCGGTTCTCGGCCCGCAGTTCGGCCGCCACCCGGTCGGCGGCTCCGGGCCCGGTGGCGGCGAGCAGGTACACGACGACCGGATACGGTCGCGCCGCCAGGGATTCCGGCCGGGCGGCCCGCACGATCCCGGCGGCCGTGCGGACGCCGGCGGCGGGCGTGGAGCTGGTGAGGATCACCCCGTCGGCCGCCGCACCCACCAGTTCGAGGGTGCGAGGCCCGGCCGCGGCGGCCAGGATCGGCGGCGCGGCGGCCGGCGGCCAATCCAGCGCGACATCGTCGAGCTGAACATAGCGGCCCCGCACCGAGATTCGCTGCCCGTCGAGCAGTGCCCGCAGCGCCTCGAGGTATTCGCGCAGCAGCGTGATCGGCGAGGCGACCCGCGCCCCCACCTGCCCCATCCAGTCCTGCACCCCGTGCCCCACGCCCCAGATCCCACGCCCGGGGAACATCCGTTCCAGCGTGGCCAGCTCCATGGCGGTGATCGCGACATTGCGCAGCGGCACCGGGAGCACCCCGACGCCGATCCGCACCCGCTCACTCCAGGCCAATGCGGCCGCCGCGGTGGCGATCCCGCCCTCGCGGAAGCAGTCCTCCCACAGCCACAGTTCTTCGAGCCCCGACGCGTCGGCGGCCCGCACCACCTCCCGCAGCCGCTCCGGCGGTTGCTGCGGACGGAACACCACTCCCAGCGTCGTCATCCCCCATGCCTACCACGCGGACGGCGGAAACGACTGCGGCCCGGCCCCATTCGAGGGACCGGGCCGCGGGGAAGTTCCGCTCAGCCGAAGTGGCAGACGTAGTGGACCGGCTCCACGACCTCGATGACGAAGCTGGAGTTGCCCGGGACGGAGAAGGACTCGCCGCCCTTGTAGGCGACAGCCTCGGTCTCGCCGGCGAGGGTGACGTTGCACTGACCCTCGAGCAGCTCCATGATCTCCGGCGCGCCCGTGTTGAAGGTCAGGGTGGCGGGGAGGATGACACCGACCGACTTGCTGGTGCCGTCGGCCAGCTCGATATTGTGGCTCACACACTTGCCATCGAAGTAGACGTTGGCGCGCTTGGTGACGGTCACATTCTCGAACTTCATGCTGCTACGGAGTCCTTCGCTCGGATGGGGACCCGCCCTGGGGGGCGGTCCGGTTCGCGCCGATCGTACCGGTGACCTCCGGGCAATCGTTCAGTCGGGCAGGGCGGCGGCGCCCGCGTCGGCCAGTGCGTCCAGGGCCGCGACGGCCAGTGCCCGCCCCTGCTCGATGATCGGGGCGGCGCGATGGAAATCCATGGTGCCGCAGATGTTCTGCGGCACCGAGATCACCAGATCGGGCGGGTGAGCGGCGAGATGCTGGCGGGTGATGGAGGCCAGCATCAGGTCGATGGCCCGCTGCGCCACGTCGGTGGCGCGCACACTGCTCAGGGCGGGCGGTTGCTCCTCGACGGGAGCCTCCGGAGTGCGGCCGAGCCGTTGCGCGGAGGCCCGCCACCACTGGGTGAACCAGTTGGTCCGCGGTTGCGCCCGGTCGTAGGCGGGGTCGGGCGGGCCGGACAAGTCGACCCCGATGAGCAGATCCGCCTGCCCCAGCGCCATGGTGGCGACCACCGGCAGCGGATCGAGGACGCCCCCGTCGACGAGGACGTGGCCCTCCCGCAGCACCGGGGTGATGAAGCCGGGGATGGCGATCGAGGCGCGGATGGCGGCGTCGAGTTCGCCGTCACGGAACCAGGTCGAGCGGCCCGTGGTGATGTCGGTGGCGACCGCGATGTAGGGAATCGGCAACTGCTCGATGCACAGTTCGCCGAGCATCTCCCGGATCCGGTCCAGGATCTTCCCCGCCCGGATCACGCCGGGCTCACTGAACGCCGGATCCAGCAGGCGCGCCACCTCGAACTGACCGAGAGTCGTTGCCCAGGACGTGAATTCGTCGAGCTTGCCCGCCGCGTACAGTCCGCCGACCAGCGCGCCCATCGACGACCCCGCCACCCCGGTGATCTCGTAGCCGCGTTCCCGCAGTTCCGCGATGACGCCGATGTGCGCGTATCCGCGTGCCCCGCCGCTGCCCAGGGCGAGGGCCACCCGTTTGCCGGTCGGGATCGCGCCACCCAGCGGCAGCGCACCGCCGATCGGCGCGGTGCTGCTCGTCGGCACCGAATCGCTCGTCGGTACCGAGTCACGCGTCGCCATGGACTTCTCCCGTCTCGACGGCGACCGGACCGACCGGTGTCGACTGCTCGGGCCGCCAGCGCCGCAGCAGGAACGCCCCGACGATCACCAGCGCGACACCCGCGACGACCACCACGACCCGGTCACCGCTCTCGGCGAGCCAGCGCGAGGCTCGAGCCAGCGTGAACACCGCGGCGGCTCCGGACAGGATCGGGGCCAGCGAGCAGTCCGGTCCCTCACCGGGCATCGGCCTGAGGTGATTGCGGGCCGGAAGGTTCGCCGCCACCAGCGCCAGCGCCACCAGGATCAGCCACACCGGCGGTGCGCCGCCGAACACGCGGTCCAGGGTGCTCGACCACCGGTCCTCGTCCGGTGGCTGGGCGAGATCCCCGAAGATCACCGAGCTCAGGCAGCCGAACAGATACGCGCCGCCCGCCAGGGACGGCCTCCACACCACGGGCGCGAGGCAGCCGATGATGACACCGGCGCCCAGGGCGTCGACGTAGTTGACGGTGGTCAGCGAATCCATGCCGACCCCGGACATGCCCACGTGATTGACCAGGATGCCCAGCAGCGCGATCGCGACCGCGTACCAGGCCGCGCGGCTGCTGCCGATGCTCACCACCGCGGCCGCGCAGATCACCGCGACCATGGCGCCGGACTCCATGGCCAGCGGCACGCTGCGCACCATGAGGTCGACCTTCTGGGGTGCGGAGGTGAACCAGCCGTAGCTGACGGGCATCATGATCGCCAGCCCGGCCGTCGCGGTGGCGGCGTAGACCGCCGCGAACCGCCCCAGCGCCCGCCACTCCACCATGTCCTTGACGGTACGGCGCTCAGCGAACAGCCCGCAATCATGACTCGCGGACGCGCCGGTCCGGATCGGTGGGAGCGCGGCATCACCGTCGAGTACATCGACTTCTCGGTGTCGCGACTGTTCGGCGGCGCGTTCCGCTGCTCCACCCAGCCGCTGCTGCGCGCCGAATGACCGCTCCCCCACCCCGTTTCGGGGTGGAGGGACGTCAGGCGGCGGAGGTCACGCGGTAGACGTCGTAGACGCCTTCCACATTGCGGACCACATTGAGCAGGTGCCCGAGGTGCTTCGGGTCGCCCATCTCGAAGGTGAACTTGGAGATGGCGACCCGGTCACCGGAGGTGGTGACCGCGGCCGAGAGGATATTGACCTTCTCGTCGGCGAGCACCTTGGTGACGTCGGAGAGCAGGCGGGTGCGGTCGAGAGCCTCGATCTGGATGGCGACCAGGAAGACCGACGACGGCGACGGCGCCCACTTGACCTCGATGATGCGTTCGGGCTCCGCGCGCAGCGAGTCGGCATTGGTGCAGTCGGTGCGGTGCACGCTGACCGCGCCGCCGCGGGTCACGAAGCCCATGATCTCGTCGCCGGGCACCGGGGTGCAGCACTTGGCCAGCTTGGAGACGGTGCCGGGCGCGCCCGGGATCTCCACGCCCGCGTCGCCGGTCGTGCGCTGGCGGGCGGGCACCGTGGACGGCGTGGACCGCTCGGCCAGTTCGTTCTCGACATCGCTGACGCCGCCGAGCTGGGCCATGAGCCGCTGCACCACGTGGTGCGCGGACACCTGGTTCTCGCCGACGGCCGCGTACAGCGCGGAGATGTCGGTGTAGTGCAGTTCGTGGGCGAGGGCGCTCATGGCGTCCACGCTCATCAGACGCTGCAGCGGCAGGCCCGAGCGACGGACCTCCTTGCTGATGGCGTCCTTGCCCGCCTCGAGGGCCTCCTCGCGGCGTTCCTTGGCGAACCACTGCCGGATCTTGGCCTTGGCGCGCGGGGACACCACGAAGTTCGACCAGTCCCGCGAGGGGCCGGCGTTCTGGGCCTTGGAGGTGAAGATCTCGACGACCTCACCGTTCTCCAGCTGCCGTTCCAGCGCGACCAGGCGGCCGTTGACGCGCGCGCCGATGCAGCGGTGCCCGACCTCGGTGTGCACCGCGTACGCGAAGTCGACCGGGGTCGACTTCTGCGGCAGCGTGATCACGTCGCCCTTGGGGGTGAACACGAAGATCTCCGGCGACTTCAGGTCGAAGCGCAGCGACTCCAGGAATTCGGCCGGGTCGGCCGCCTCCCGCTGCCAGTCGAGCAGCTGACGCATCCACGCCATGTCGTCGACTTCGGTGGAGTCGCTGGAGTGCTTGCCCTTGGTCTCCTTGTACCGCCAGTGCGCGGCGATGCCGAACTCGGCGGTCCGGTGCATGTCCTGGGTGCGGATCTGCACTTCCAGCGGCTTGCCGTCGGGGCCGACCACGGTGGTGTGCAGCGACTGGTAGACGCCGTAGCGCGGCTGGGCGATGTAGTCCTTGAACCGCCCGGCCATGGGCTGCCACAGCGAGTGCACGACGCCGACCGCGGCGTAGCAGTCGCGTACCTCGTCGCAGAGGATGCGGATGCCGACCAGGTCGTGGATGTCGTCGAAGTCCTTCCCCTTGACGATCATCTTCTGGTAGATCGACCAGTAATGCTTGGGGCGGCCCTCGACGACGGCCGTGATCCGGCTCGAGGCCAGCGTGTTGACGATCTCGGCGCGCACCTTGGCCAGGTAGGTGTCGCGCGAGGGCGCGCGGTCGGCGACCAGTCGCACGATCTCGTCGTACTTCTTGGGGTGCAGGATCGCGAACGCGAGATCCTCGAGCTCCCACTTGACCGTGGCCATACCGAGGCGATGCGCCAGCGGCGCGATCACCTCGAGGGTTTCGCGCGCCTTCTTGGCCTGCTTCTCCGGCGGCAGGAAGCGCATGGTGCGCATGTTGTGCAGCCGGTCGGCGACCTTGATCACCAGCACGCGGGGGTCGCGGGCCATGGCGATGATCATCTTGCGGATGGTCTCGGCCTCGGCGGCGGCGCCCAGGTTGACCTTGTCCAGCTTGGTGACGCCGTCGACCAGGTGGGCGACCTCGGTGCCGAATTCGGCGGTCAGCTCGTCGAGCGAATACCCGGTGTCCTCGACGGTGTCGTGCAGCAGGGCGGCCACCAGGGTGGTGGTGTCCATGCCCAGCTCGGCCAGGATGTTGGCGACCGCGAGCGGATGGGTGATGTACGGGTCGCCGGACTTCCGGAACTGGTGCTGGTGCTTCTCGTCGGCGACGTCGAAAGCCCGTTGCAGCAGAGCCAGATTCGCCTTCGGGTACAGCTCGCGGTGCACGCTGGCGAGCGGTTCCAGCACCGGCTTGACCGCCGCGATGCCGCGCTGCCCGGTCATACGGCGGGCCAGGCGGGCGCGGACGCGGCGGGAGGCGGACGTGGGGACGGCGGTGGTGTTGCGGGCGGCGGCCGCGGACTGGGCGTTGGCCGCCTTGGTGTCGGATCCTTCCTCGGGCGATTGCCCCGAGTTCGCCTTCTCCAGATGCTGTGTCATGCCACCTCCGCTCGCGGCCTCGAAAGGAAAACCATATCGGACCGTTCAACCACCCAGATCATCCACTTTAGTCCTGGAATCGGATCACGACCGGGGCAGCGTTCACCGCCGGTGCCAACCGCTCCGGAGCGATGAACGATACCCGTCCTGCTCACTGTTCGCTCGGACTCGCCGCGAGCCCGTCGCGGGTCAGTTCCAGCCGTCGTGTCACCCCGATGCCGGCCAGGAATCGCGGGTCGTGGCTGACCACCACGAGCGCGCCCTGGAAGCTCGCCAGCGCCTCGGTGAGATGGGCGAGGCTGGGCAGGTCCAGGTTGTTGGTCGGCTCGTCGAGCAGCAGCAGTTTCGGCGCCGGTTCGGCCAGCAGCAGCATGGCCAGCGCCGCCCGCAGCCGCTCCCCGCCCGAGAGCGCCCCGGCCGCGACGTCGGCGTCGGCGCCGCGGAACAGGAACCGGGCCAGCTGGGCGCGGATCCGCTCGGGTGCGACGTGCGGCGCGGTGGCCGCGACGTTCTCGAACACGGTCTTCGATTCGTCGAAGACGTCGAGGCGTTGCGGCAGCATGCGCCACGGCACGGCCGGGCCCGCCTCCCGAATGCGGTGCAGCAGCGTGGTTTTGCCGATGCCGTTGCGTCCGGTGAGCGCGATGCGTTCGGGCCCGGTGATTTTCAGGGTCACGGTGGGTCCGCACGCCAGTCGCGCCTCGGTCAGGTCGAGGACGTCCTGGCCCGGGTAGAGCCGGGTGCCGGGCAGGTCGACGCGGATCTCGCGGTCGTCGCGCAGCCGGTCCTGCATGTCGGTCAGATGATCCTTGGCCTCCTCGACCTTGCCGATGTGGTTGTTGCGCAGCTTGCCCGCCGACACCTGGGCCTGGCGTTTGCGCTCGCCCATGACGATCTTGGGTTCGCGTTTCTGGTCCCACATCTTCTGCCCGTACCGCTGGCGGCGGTCGAGTTTGATGCGGGCTTCGACGAGTTCGCGCGACTGCTTGCGGACATCGCCGCGCGCCTCCCGGACGGCCGCGCGGGCGGCTTCCTGTTCGGCGTCGATGATCCGCTGGTAGTCGGTGAAGTTGCCGCCGAAGAGGCGCACCTCGCCGTGCCGTAGTTCGGCGATGGTGGTGACCCGGTCCAGCAGTTCGCGGTCGTGGCTGACGGTGAGCACGGTGCCGGGGAACTGGCCGACGACCTCGTAGAGCCGTTCGCGCGCCACTCGGTCGAGGTTGTTGGTCGGTTCGTCCAGCAGCAGCACATCGGGTTCGCGCAGCAGTTCGGCCACCAGGCCGAGCAGCACGGTCTCCCCGCCGGACAGGGTGTCCAGGCGGCGGTCCAGGTGCGCGACATCGCCTGCGACGTAATGCAATCCGAGCCGACCCAGCAGCGCGACGGCTCGTTCCTCGATGTCCCAGGCCGTGCCGACGGTCTCGAAGTCGGTGTCGTCGCCGGTCCCGGATTCGATGCGGTGCAAGGCCTTCCGGATCTCCGACAGCCCGAGCACCTCGTCCACCCGCTGTCCTGCGGCGAGTCCGAGATCCTGACGCAGGTACCCGCACCGCCCCGGCATGGTCACCGAGCCGCGCTGGGCGCGCAATTCCCCGGTGAGTAGGCGGAACAGGGTCGATTTCCCCGCGCCGTTGGTGCCGACCAGGCCGACGTGACCCGGCCCGAACTGGGCGTCGAGTCCGTCGAACACAGGGGTGCCGTCCGGCCACGCGAAGATGAGATCGGAAACAGAAATAACAGGCAAAGACATGCAGGACTCCCGAGAGTGAGCGAATGCGGCGCGCGATTGCGGGCCACTTGGCGATCACCTCAGAAGATCAACGGCATGTCTCCGATCAGACGGGAATGAGAACCGAACTACGGTAACCGAGATCAACAGGCCGGGGCAAGAACATATTTCGTGAGCCGAGTCTCAGCGCACGTCAGCGCGCTGTGACGCGCAAATACCCGAGCGCCGCCGACGCCAGCGCGGCGGCCACGCCGAACATGACCGTCACGCCGTGCCCCAGGGTGACCCCGCCCAGCACGCTCCCCGCCCCGATTCCGAGGTAGATGCAGGAGGCGTTCAAGGCCACCACCAGCCCGGATTCCGCGGGCGCGGCGGCGATGAGCCGGTGCTGTTGCGCGGGCGTCTGGCACCAGGTCGCCGCACCCCAGCCGAGCGCCAGCACACCGATGAGCACGGGAAGCCGGGCACCGGTCGATGCCAGCACGGCCATGACGCCGAGGGAGACGGCCATCAGCGCGTACCCGGAGGTGAGCACCGGGACAGGTCCGAACCGATCGGTGGCGTAGCCCGACGACAGATTGCCCGCGATCGCCCCGACCCCGTACAGGCCGAGCACCCACGCGGTGTCCGATGCCCCGATTCCCAAGGCCCCCAGGGCCGGAACCGCGTACGCGTACACGGTGTAGGCCGCGCCCATGCCGAGCACGGTGAGCGGCAGCACCGCCGCCACGGATCGATCGCGCAGCACCGCCAGCCGAGTCGCCCACGGCACCACCGGATTTCCGGGCAGCGCGGGCACCCACGCCGCGACCCCCGCCGCGGCCACCGCGCACACGACCGCGACGCCTATCAGCGCCGAGCGCCACCCCATCCGCTCGGCCAGCAGGTCACCGAGCGGCACGCCGAGCGCGGTCGCCACGGTCAGACCGCCGACCACGACGGCCAGCGCACGCGCGCGGGCCCGCGGCGGAACGAGCGCCGAGGCCACCGCCGCCGCGTTCGGGGTGAAGGCGGCAGCCCCGAGCGCGGCCACGTTCCGGGTGGCCAGCAGGATCCAGAACGCCGGCGCCAGCGCCGAGCCGAGGTTGGCCAGGGCGAGCACCAGCAGCGCCGACACCAGCAGGGTCCGGCGCGACAGCCGCGCGGTGAGCGTCGCCAGCACCGGCGATCCGAGCGCGTAGGTGGCGGCGAAGACCGTCACCGCCAGTCCCGCACTCGCGAGCGAAACCCCCAGCGTCCCGGCCACATCCGGCAGGAATCCGGCCAGAATGAACGAGTCGGTGCCGACGGCGAACGTGCCCAGCGCCAGAATCCCCGTGCGCCGCAGCCCGTTCCGACCGGCGATGTGCGCGGGTGCGGTCGAACCAGCCTTAACCGGGATACTCATCATCCCGAATCTCCTTCCGAAAAAACCCGGCGTGGGCCGGGTCGGTTCTCACGGGCGAAACGACCGGTCAGCCGGTCACGTTTTCATAGAAGCGGCGTGTGTACTTCGAGGCATTGGCGGGAGTCCCGGCCATCACGTCGGCCACTGTCTGCGCCGTCAGCTCCCGCCGCCAGGCCAGTTCCGCCCGCCCCATGGCCGCGGCGATGCCGCACGGTTTGGCGAATTCCTCGCTCCCCCGCGCGGCGCCCGCGCCACGACGGCGAATCTCGGTGCATCGGAAGGCTTCCGTACGCCCTTCGACGGCGGCGACGACGTCCATCAGGGTGATGCGTTCGGGCGCCCGCGCCAGCCGGTATCCCCCGCGCGCTCCGGGAGTGGACTCGAGGATCCCTTCCCGCACGAGCGGTTGGAGCCGCTTCTTCAGGTACTCCGGCGGGAGTTCGAAGATCTCGGCGAGCCGGGCGGTGGCGATCGGCGCGTGGTCGTCGAGCCAGCCCAGGGCCACACAGCAGTGCAGCCCCCATTCGACGCCTTCACCCATCAACATAAATAGGGATACTACATGTCCCGATATGCCGGGCCAACCCCGTTCAGCGGCCGATGCGGCGCGCCTTCATGCCATTGGCGAGGGGCACCTCGCCGACCTTGCCGCCGGCTTCGGCGTGCAGCATGCGACCGCCACCGGTGTAGATGCCGACGTCGGAGGGCCCCCGCGGCCCGAACGACCCGAACACCAGGTTGCCGGGCTCGGCCGACAGCAACGGCACCTCGACGCCCTGCTCCCACTGCTGTTCGGCGGTCCGCGCCAGGGTGATGGTGCTGCCACTGCCCGCGAACACCGCGGCCGCGGTCAATCCGGCCTGGTCGAAGCCGCCGTCGCTGGGCCCGCCGGGGCCGCCGCCGCCGAACACGTACGGCGTCCCGATCCATTGCTCACCGGCGGCCACGATCTGCGGGCCGAGAGCGGCGTGCGGGTCGGCCTGGAACCGGCCCTCACTGCCGAGGCTGCGGAACCCGGGTTCGGCGGCGAGGATGCGCGCCACGTACGGCCGGGTCTCGGTGTAGTGCCGCGAGATCTGGTTGGGCATACCGCCCGACGCCAGTACCGCGCCCTCACCGGCGTTGTAGGCGGCGACCGTGAGCGCGGTCAGGTCACCGGACACCTTCCCGGCGGCCATCCAGCCCTCGATGGTCTTGGCGATGGCGCACATGTAGCGACCCTGCCCGATGATGGCGTCGGCCGGATCCAGCACGCTGGCATAGCCTTTGCCGTCCGCGTCGATGACATAGGGCTGTCCGTCGGGAGCGAGGGCGCGGGCGGTGCCGGGCATGAACTGGGCGATGCCCTGCGCGCCGTCCGGGGAGACCGCATCGGTGCGGAACCCGGATTCGGCCTGCCCCTGCGCGGCCAGCAGTGACGCGCCGATCTCCGGGCACAGCGAACCCGCGCGCCGGTACCAGATCTCGAGTTCGGCCGGCACCTTCCCGGCGGCGAGATTGCCGCCGGCGGTGCCGAATCCGTCCTCGCAGTAGGGCCCCGCGGGCGCGGGTATGCTGCCGCCGGCCAGCCACGGCATCGGGTCGACCTGATGCCCGCCGGTCATGCGCCCGCCCGGGACCAGCTCGAAATGCAGGTGCGGGCCCGAGGATTCACCATTGCTGCCCACATCGGCGATGTGGCGGCCCATCTGGACGATGTCGCCGGTGCGCACGAAGATGCCGTTCGCGTACATGTGCCCGTACACCGTGGAGTAGCGGCGGCCGCTCTCGTCGAGGGAGTCGATGACCACCCAGTCGCCGAAGCCCGAGGCCGCGCCCGAGGCCACCACCAGACCGTCGGCAGCGGCGTAGATGGGGGTGCCCGTGGCGGCCGCCATGTCCACACCCAGGTGCGCGCCACCACGCGCGCCGAAGGTGTCGGAGATGGTGAATGTGCCTGCGGCGAGCGGATATTGGTGGCGCCCCGCGCCGGTGAGGCTGCCCGCCTCGTTCACCCGGCCTGGCGCGGCGGCCATGGAGGCGTTGGCGGGGGCGAGCACGGTCGAGGTGGGGGCCGCGTCCTTGACGGTGACCAGCACCCGGTCCAGGCGATTGCGGGCCGCGTCGCCGCGATCGCCCAGTGGAGTCCACTGGATGCCGGCGGCCGCGCCGGGAGTCCAGCTGCGCTGCTTCCAGATCAGGTAGTCGACGCGGAAGGCGGCGGCGTTCTCCTGGAGGAACGACACGATGGCGTCGCCCTTGCCGGAATCGCCGCCGACGATGAATTCCACGGCGCGCCCGGCCTTCAGGTCCGGGGTGGCGTCGTCGTCGACCACGCCGCGCATGTCCATCATCCCGAAGCGGGCCACCGTGCAACGCAGGACGCGCAGCGCGCCCTCCTGCAGCCCCGCCTCGACGGGCGAGCCGGTGGACGGGCAGCTGGGTTCGGTGCGCGCGGAGGTGAACGCGGGGACGGCGGGCGATCCGGGGCCGCAGCTGGTCTCACTGGCGGGCAGGATGATGACGAGCAGCAGCGTCATCATCCCCAATATCAGGCAGATCGCCCCACCCACGAGGTATTTGGGCCTCACGCCCGAAAGCTCCCGGCCGCCGCGCTGATCACTCGGACATCATGCCATGGCGGACACGCGGTTTCACGGACCTGCGTGACTGTCACCCGCGACGTGCGTGTCTCTTTCGACGGACCTGCGTGTCTGTTTCGACCCGCATACCGCGGGCATCCCAGGGGTATGCCGTACGTCGCCCGCAATGAAGTCCACGCCGCTCGCATCATCAGCGGCGTCGGCGCGTTGTTCGCCCTCATCGAGGGCGTCTACATCCTGATGCTGGTCCTCAATGCCGACCAGTCCAACAAGTTCTTCGTCTTCATCAAGGGGCTCGCCGAACCACTCGCACTGTTCTTCCCGGGACTGTTCCACACCGGGAGCGTCGACTTCGACATCATCCTGGACTACGGTCTGGCCGCCATCTTCTGGCTGGTGGTCAGCGGATTCGTGGCCCGCATCATCGCCCGCTGACCGAGCGGACGATGATGCGCGACAAGAGAAATCAGGTCAGAGCTTGACGACGGAGGTCACCGGGTAATCCCCCTGGCGCTCACGGCCGTTGAGGAAGCCGAGCTCGAGCACCACCGCGGCCGCGGTCACCTCGGCCCCGGCGGCGATGAACAGTTCGGCCGCCGCGGCGAGGGTGCCGCCGGTGGCGAGCACATCGTCGAGCAGCAGCACCTTGCGGCCCTTCAGATCGATGCCGTCGGCCGGGATCTCCAGTGCGGCCGAACCGTATTCGAGGGTGTACTCGCGGGAGATGACCGGCGGCGGCAGCTTGCCCGCCTTGCGGACCGCGACCACGCCGGTGCCGAGGATGGCGGCCACGCCCGCGCCCAGCAGGAAGCCGCGCGCGTCGACGCCGGCGACCAGGTCGGCGTGGGGGGCACAGGAGGCGAAGCAGTCGAGCACGGCGCGGAAGCCCGCGGAATCGGCGAACACCGGGGTCAGGTCGGCGAAACGCACACCCGGCGTCGGGAAGTCATCGTGCCAGCGAGTCAGCCGCCGCACCGCTTCCTCGGCCCGGGCGGCCCGCTCCCCCACCAGTTCGGCCGTCTCCAGCATCTCGTGCTTGCTCATATACACCCACTCCTCGTTCACCACGCCGGTCCGGCACAACTACCGTTTCAGTACCCAGCGATCCATATTCCAGCCCGCGCCCGCCTTCGTGGCGCTGGCGATCCCGTTCTCCATGCCGTTGCCGAACCCGATGGTGCGGGGGGAGGCGAACAGCGGAATCGACGGCATCTCGCTCCAGAGCAGGTTCTCCTGCTCGTTGAGCAGATTCAGCACGGCCGTCGAGTTGTCCTCGGCCGCAAGCTGATCCGCGATGGCATCGTAGCGGCCGTTGCCGAACCGCCCGAAATTCAGGCCCGCGCCGGTGCGTAGCGCGGCGATGGCGTCGGTCGCGGCGAGCGTGCCGGAGGGGCCCGGCATGGCGGCGGTGCCGCCCAGGATCGCGTCGACCTTGCCCTCGGTGAGCTGCGCGGCGGTGAAATCCGGTGCGCCCGCGTCGATCACGTTCACGCCGGCGGCCTTGCAGGCGTCCGCGATGGCGGCGACCATGGCGGCGCGGCGCTCGTCGGGCTTGACGTAGCCGATCCGCACGGTCTGGTTGGCCACGCTCGAGGACGCGGCGGCCTGGGCGGCGGCGCCGTCGCCCTTGTACTTGTCGCCCGCACCCGAGATCGACTGGTAGTAAACCGAATCCTGTTGCACGGTCCGCGAATTCAGCGGACCGGCGCCCAGGCCGATCTTCACGGTGTAGTCCGGGTGCCCGAACTTCTCGAACAGCGCCTGCCGCGGCACGCAGGAGGCGAAACCGCGCCGCGCGTCGGCACGGTCGAACACGCCGCCGGTGGCGAGCACCAGCTGCTCGACGCCGCGACCGGGCAGATTCTGGCTGTGGAAGCTGCCCAGACCCACATCACCCAGCGATCCCGCGCCCACGTCCAGCACGCCGATCGCGTTGTCCGACACCTTGGACTTCAGGTCCGAGTGCCGGTCCCAGACCACGATGCGCCCGGTCCGGGGCTGGTTACCCCACCACTTCTCGTTCTTCACCAGAACCAGGCCGTCCTTGTCGGTGAAGGAGTCGATCCGGTACGGGCCCGACGACGGCAGCACCGTGGCGTCCACCTTGCCGGGGGTGAGCTTCCAGCCGTTGTTCCAGAAGTCGGCGACCCGCTCCAGGGTGGGCTGGTCTCCGGTCTGCACCGGGGTCACCACGTTCGGGATCTTCACCTGGGTGGCGGCCACGTGCGCGGGCATCAGCTCGGCGGCGTTGAAGAGAGCCTTCCACGCCGTATAGTGCTTGCCGGGGCGGAACAGCACGGTGGCGTCCTTGGATCCGGGCTGGCAGTCGACGCGTTCGATATCGCGGTAGCCGTCGGTGCTCGCCGCCTCGAACATCGGGACCGGGCCGCCCGGAGCGGGCTTGGTGAAACGCCCGCTGCGCGCGGCCCAGGTCAGCACCAGGTCGTCGCAGGAGGTGGGGATGCCGTCGGAGTAGACGCCCTCCGGGTTGAGCCGGTACTGGATGGTCTGGGCCTCGCCCGGCACCTCCTTGGCGGTGCCGGTGTCGGTGTCGGCCACCGGCTGCCCGTCGGGTCCGGTGTAGAAGAAGCCGGTCAGCACCCGCGAGAACACCGCGGTCGCACCGCTGTTCGCGCCGAGCGCACTGCCGCCGTTGTAGGTGGCGACGACCGCGTCCACGCCGTACCCGATGGAGGGCACCTGGTTCTTACTCGCGCAGCCCGCCAGCGCGCCGGCGGCGAGCGTGCCCGCCATCAGCGCGACGACGGTCCGGCGCACAGTCGTGTCGACGGCGGTCCGGCGCACAATCTTCTGGTCTTGCTTCACCCGCGAAACCCCCTGCGCGCCTAGTGCCGTCGCTGCTGTCGTTTCCCACTCGGCCGGGCGCCCGGACGCGGCGCCCGGGTGCCCTGGCTACGCGGCCCGTGCTCGCGCGCGGCGCCGTTGGCGTCCGAGCCGCGACCGGCGACGCCGGCCCGCTCGGCCACCGCCACGCCCACGCGGGCCCGGCTGCCGCCCGCACGGCGGTTGAGCACCTTCTTGGTGTGCGCGGCGACCGGACCCCAGGTCTCCTTGAGCGACACCAGGATCGGGACAGCGAAGAAGATCGACGAGTAACCACCGACGATCATGCCGACCAGCTGCACCAGCGCCAGGTCCTTGAGCGTGCCGACGCCCAGCAGCCACACCGCGATCACCAGCATGCCGATGATCGGCAGGATGCCGATGACGGTGGTGTTGATCGATCGCATCAGGGTCTGGTTGGCGGCGAGGTTCGCCTTCTCCGCGTACGTGTGCTTGGTCAGGTGCAGCACACCGCTGGTGTTCTCCTCGACCTTGTCGAAGACGACCACGTTGTCGTAGAGCACGTAGCCCAGAATCGTGAGCAGACCGATCACCGCCGCGGGCGTCACCTCGAATCCGACCAGCGAGTAGATGCCCGCGGTCACGATGAGGTTGAACAACAGCGAGGCGATGGCCGCGAACGACATGTCTCGTTCGAAGCGGATCGCGATATAGAGCATCGTCAATCCGACGAACACCACCAGCGCGAGCAAGGCCTTGTGGGTGACCTGGCCGCCCCAGGTCTCACTGATCTCGGCCACGCTGATCGCGTTGCGGTTGGGTTGTCCGCTGGAGTCCTTCGGCTGGAACGAGTCGTACAGCGCGTTCTGCAGCTTGTCGGCCTGCTCGGCGTTCAGCGAATCCGAGCGGATCTGGATGGTCGACGACGAGCCCGAGCCCACCTTCTGCACCGTCACCGGATCGTGGCCGAGCGCGGACCGGTAGACATCCTCCACCTTGGAGGTGGTGACGCTGTCCGAGGCGGGCAGCTGGATGCGCGAACCACCGGCGAAGTCGATGCCGAGGGTGAACCCCTTGAACACCATGCTGGCCATCGCGATCGCGATCAGCGCGGCGGCGATGCCGTAGTACACCTTGCGCTTGCCGACGATCTCGAAACCGCCGGTGCCGGTGTAGAGCCGCTCGAACAGGCTGTGCCGCTTGTCCGCGGGCGTGGCCTCGTAGTCGAGCTCGGAGTCGGAATCCACCACGATGGGTGAGGACTTAGCCATGATCACGCCTCCTTCACGAGAACGCGGGCGGTGGCCTTGCGTTCCTGTGCCAGCTCTGCAATTGCGCCCAGGCCGTTCACCGACGGCTTCGCCCAGAACGGCGACCGCGAGACCAGCATCATCAGCGGCGCGGTCACCAGGTACAGGACGATGACGTCGAGGACGGTGGTGACACCGAGGGTGAAGGCGAAGCCCTTCACCTGACCCGCGGCCAGCAGGTACAGCACCGCGGAGGCGATCAGCGAGACCGTCTTACCCGAGAGGTTGGTGCGCTGGGCGCGCTGCCAACCGCGCGGCACCGCCGAGCGGAAGCTGCGGCCCTCGCGCATCTGGTCCTTGATGCGTTCGAAGAACACGACGAACGAGTCGGCCGTCATACCGATACCGATGATCAGACCCGCGATACCGGCCAGGTCGAGGGTGAACCCGATCCAGCGGCCCAGCAGCACGATCAGCGCGTACACCGCGACACCCGCCGCGAGCAGCGAGAAACCGGCCAGGAAGCCGAGCATGCGGTAGTAGAGCAGGCAGTACAGCAGCACCGCCACCAGGCCGATCGCGCCCGCGATCAGGCCCGCGCGCAGCGAGGACATGCCCAGCGTCGCGGAGACCGTCTCGGCCTCGGAGGTGGTGAACGACAGCGGCAGCGAACCGTACTTCAGGGAGTTCGCCAGCTCCTTGGCGGTGGTGGCGGTGAAGTTGCCGCTGATCTGGGTGCTGCCGCCGAACTGGTTGCCGGACTCGACTCGCGGCGCGCTGACCACCTTGGTGTCCAGCGCGAAGGCCAGCTGCTTGTTCAGGTACTCGTTGGTCAGCTTGCCCCAGGCGTCCGAACCGCTCGACTTGAACTCGACGTCGACGACCCAGCGGCCCTGGCGCGAATCCAGCTGTCCGGTCGCGTTCTTGATCTCCTGGCCGTCCAGCTTGGACTTGTCGAGGAGGTAGACCTCGGTGCCGTCGCTGCTGCACGCGACCAGCGGCAGGTTCGGATCGTCGTTGCCCTGCAGCGGATCCGGCTTGGTGCAGTCCATGGTGGCCATGGCCTGCAGCTGCGCGGCCTGATCGGTGCTCTGGCGCAACGCCTTCGCGGCCGCGATCTCCTGCTGCGACTGCTGCGGGCTCGGCGCCGGAGTCGGCGACGGGGTGGTCGGAGCCTGCGCCGGGAACACCCGGTTCTGCGGGACCGTCGCCTCGGTCGCCGCCGCCGACGTGGTCGGCGCGGACGAGGTGGTCTCGGGCGTCACGGTGCTGGGCGCGGCCGGGGCGGTGGTCGGGGCGCCCGCGGGCGGCTGCTGCGGCTGGGCCTGCTTGCCGACCTGCGGCGCGGTCACATTGAGCACCGGGCGCACGTACAGCTTGGCGGTGGTGGCCAGCGACTTCGCCTGCGCGCCGTCCTCGCCGGGGACCGTGATCACCAGGTTGTCACCCTCGATGACGACCTCGGAGCCGGCGACGCCGAGTCCGTTGACGCGCTTCTCGATGATGTCCTGGGCCTTCTTCAGGCTGTCCTGGCTGGGCTTGCCACCGTCCGGGGTGCGAGCCGTCAGGGTGACCCGGGTGCCGCCCTGCAGGTCGATGCCGAGCTTCGGGGTGTGGACTTTGTCGCCGGTGAAGAAGATCAGGCCGAACATCAAAGCCACCAGCGCGGCGTAGACGCCGAGCAGGCGCAATGGATGCGCCGTTCCCTGTGAAGGTGGCACAGTACTTATCTCCTAGGCGGGATCGAGGGTGGAACTAGCGGGTACACACCGCAGCGCCACCGGCCGCCGGTGTACGTCGAGTACAGCCCGGAGCGGCCGATGGCGCCGGATGTGTTCAGTCCTTGGTCAGCCGCGGCGTGTCGTCGGCGGCTTCGGCGGTGGCGTCCTCGGCCGCGGCGGTGCCGTTGGCCGAGGCGGCGGTGCCGTCGGCCGCGGGGGTGGCGGCGGTGTCGTCTGCGGCGGCCGTGTCGTCGGCCTCCTCGTCGTTGCGCACCTCGAGCACCGACTTGCGCAGCCAGGTGGTGACGACCTCTTCGGCGATCTCCAGATCGACGGTGGCGTCATCGAGTTCGACCACGGTGCCGAACAGACCCGACGTGGTGACCACCCGGTCGCCGACCTTCAGGGCGTCCTGCATGTCGGTCACCTTCGCCATCTCGCGCTTCTGGCGGCGTACGCCGAGGAACATCGGGATGAGCAGGGCAACCAGCAGCAGCGGCAGCAGAAGGTCCATCGTCGAAGTCAGCTCCTGGTCAGTGGTCAGACGGTTGTTTCCCGACAGTCTGCCAGTAATCCCTGAGAGAACGCTCGCCGACCTGTCCCAGAGTCCACCCGTTTTCGCCCAGGGCTGATTCCCCGGGCCGCGCCGTCGGCCCCCGACAGTGCCGACCGCACAGTCCCACTCAGGCGGGCCGCTGTCCGTAGCTGTAGTCGTCCAGGGGGAAGGTGGACGCTTCGCGGTGCGCGTTCAGGGTGCTTGTCGGGCGCAGCAGGGCGGCCTCGCCGTGCTGGTTGAAGTAGTAGCTGCGCGCGGTCGAGCACTGGCCGCCGTAGAAGACCGAGGAGCCGAGCTTGTCGGTGACGCGGTCCAGGAATTCGGCGTTGGCGCGCTCGGTGACCTCGAAGACCTGCTCGCCGCGGCGGAACATCTCCCCGAACAGGCGCGTCATGTGCTTCATCTGCGCCTCGATGGTGGTGAAGTAGGACAGGCCGCTGTAGGAGTAGGGGCTGTTGAGGCTGACGAAGTTGGGGAACTTCGGCACCGTGATGCCCTCGTAGGCCTGGAAACGGTTGTCGCGCCAGAACTTTCCGAGGTTCACCCCGTCGCGGCCGATGATCTCGATGGCCGGGAAGTTGACGTCCCACAGGTTGAAGCCGGTGGCCAGGATGAGGGTATCGACCTCGGTCTTGTGGCCGTCGGCGGTGACGATGCCGTCGGGCTCGATGCGCTCGATGGAGTTGGTCTCCAGGCGCACGTGCGGCTCGTTGAAGGTCTTGAAGTACAGGTTCGAGAAGGTGGGCCGCTTGCAGCCGAAATCGTAGTCCGGCGTGAGCTTCTCGCGGGTCCGCTTGTCGCGGACCTGGGTGCGCAGGTGGGCCTTGGCGAGCAGTCCGGCGGCCTTGTTGAGCGGCTTGGCCTGCTTGAAGTGCAGCACGCCGACCACCATGAGCGCCTCCAGCATGGAGGTGTTGATCAGGCGGGCGGCCTTCTGGGTGGCCGGAACGCGCGCGAACAGCTTCTGCACCGAGGGCGGGATGGGGGCGTCGACCTTGGGCACCACCCAGATCGGGGTGCGCTGGAAGACGGTGAGCGCCCGCGCCTTCTTGGCGACCTCGGGGATCAGCTGCACGGCGGTGGCGCCGGTGCCGATGATGGCGGCTTTGGTGCCGGTGAGGTCGAAGCCGTCCTCCCAGGCGGTGGTGTGGATGATCTTGCCCTCGAACGTGTCGATGCCCGGGAACGGCGGGGTGTAGGGCTGCGACAGGAAGCCGGTGGCGGCCATCAGGTAACGCGCGGTGAGGGATTCACCGTTCTCGACCGCCACCACCCAGTGCTGCCGCTCGGCGTCCCAGCGGGCGCCGCCCACGGTGGCGCCGAAGCGCATGCGGCGGCGCAGGTCGTACTTGTCGGCGATGTGTTCGGCGTACTTCTTGAGCTCCGAGCCCGGCGCGAACAGCCGTGACCAGTTCGGGTTGGGTTCGAAGGAGTACGAGTAGGTGACCGAGGCGATGTCCACCGCCAGGCCCGGATAGTGATTGACGTGCCAAGTGCCGCCGAGGTCGTCCTCGCGCTCGAGGATGAGGAAATTGCCCAGGCCGAGCCGATCCAGCTCGATCCCCGCACCCATACCGCCGAAACCCGCCCCGACCACGATGGCGTCGTATTGAGGTGCCACGCCGAACCTCCCGCTGAGCTGTGTGTTCCACTAAAACTGATTCATCTGTCACGGAATGACATCTCATTCCGTTTGTGATCACCGTATCATCGGCCTGGTGACGAAGCCATCCTCGAGAATCGAACGACGCAAGGCCGAACTCCGCCGGGAGATCATCGACACCGCGTTCGCGTGTTTCGCCGAGAAGGGCTACCACGCCACCGGCATCGCCGATATCGCCGCCGAGCTCGGCATCGGGCACGGCACCTTCTACCGGTACTTCGAGAACAAGCGCGACATCATCGACCACGTCATCGATGACCTGGCCGCGCGGATCATCGAAGCGCTGGGCACCGACAACGCCCCCGACGCGGCCGACAGCCTCGAGGAGTACCGGGCGCAGGTGGACCGGATCGGCGACGCGCTCAACCGGATCTTCCTGGAGGACCGGCGGGTGGCGCAGCTGCTGCTGTTCCAGGCCACCGGCATCGACTCCGAATTGACCGAGCGGCTCTACGGCCTGCTCGACACCGCCGACGCCTTGACCGCCGGATACCTCGAGCACGGGGTCGAACACGGTTATCTGCGTGCGGATCTCGACACCGTGAACACCGCGCGCGCGGTCACCGGCATGCTGCTGGCCGCCATCGTGCACGGTATCCGCACTCCCGACCCGCGGGCGGTGGACGATCTCAGCCACGCCATCCGCGCGCTGCTCATCGACGGCGTGCGCAAGCACTGAAGCGGCGATCCGGCAGGCGCTGAAACCCGTGTACAAACAGACCCGTATGTCCGGTGCGGCCGGATCCGCAAGGGGCGGAAGTAATTCGGACACGAAGCTCTTGGCACAATGGCGCGAGTGACCCCCGAGGACGTCCGCCGCCGCCGGTTCGGCCCCGCACCGCACGGGCCGCACGGCTACCACCCCGCCCAGGTGGACGCCTTCTGCGCGCGCATCGCCGACACCATGGCGGGCTACGACCATCTGACCGCCGCCGATATCCGGCTCGTCGAATTCGACGGTCCCCCACCCGGGCAGCCCGGTTACGACATCGAACAGGTCGACGATTTCCTCGACCGGCTGTGCACGGAACTGGAATACCTACGCCTGGGCCGGACCCACCAGCCCGTGAGCCGCACCCACGACCAGCTCACCCCCGAGGATGTCCTGCACATCCAATTCTCCACTCCCCCTTACGGTTTCCGCGGCTATCGGGCCGAGGAGGTGGGGGTGTTCCTGGACCGCCTGGCCGCCACCCTCGCCCATCACGGCCCCAACGGCCTGACCGCGGACGAGGTCCGGGCCGTCACCTTCCACCTCGCCCCCGTCGGCGAACCCGCCTACCACCTCGAAGAGGTCGACGCCTTCCTCGATCTGGTGGTCCGCCGGCTCGAAGCGGTGCGCGCGGAGCCGCACGCTCATTCCTGATCACGGAAGCTCCGCCGCAGCAGCCGAGCGGCGAAGGCGTCCGGGCTCCGGTGCTCCGCACCGGCCGTCGACCGCTATCCGCGTATCGCCGGCTCGGCGGCCGCGGTGCTGATCGGCGGTCGCCGGTGCGCCCAGGGCGCGACGGCCTCGATAGCGGCGGCCAGCCGCAGGACCGTCTCGTCGGCGAGGTGGCGGCCGATGATTTGCAGCCCCACCGGCAGTCCGGTGCCGGTCCAGCCCGCGGGAATGCTGACGGCGGGCTGGCCGGTGAGGTTGGCCGGATAGTTGAGGCCGATCCAGGTGGAGTCGGAAACCGGTGTGCCGTCGATGGTTCCGGGTCCGTGCAGGCCGACCGGGAAGGCCGGGACGGCGGTGGTGGGGGTGATCAGGACGTCGTGGTCGCGCATGAGCCGGGCCATCGCGTTGACCAGCGCCTTGCGCGCGATATTGGCGTCGGTGAGATCCTGTGCCGTCCACGGCCCGCGCAGCCAGGTGACCAGATGCGGGGACATCCGGTCGGCGTGCGTATCGGCCATGGCCCGCATGCCGCTCAGGTCGGACTCGGCCATGACGAGGGCGTAGAAGGCGGCGGCCGGGTCGGACCAGCCGGGTCGCACCGGTTCGACACGGCAGCCGAGCTGTCCCGCCACGACCTCGCGCACGGTCCGCTCCACCACCGCGCGCACCACGGGATCGACGGGCAGATAGCCGAAGTCAGCGCTGAATCCGACCCGCAGCCCGGCCATCGAGTCCGGGCGTGCGCCGCCGTCACCTGCCGCGGCGATCCAGTCCACGTCGCCGCACGGAATCGAATGCCGATCGCGTGGGTCGGGGCCCGCGAGCACCGACAGCAGCAGGGCGGCGTCGGCGACGGTACGGGTGAGCGGGCCGATGTGCTCGACACTCTCCCAACCGGATACGCCGGGCAGTCGTTCGTCCCGGCAGCCCGGGTAGACGGGCACCCGGCCCATGGAGGGTTTCACACCGACCAGCCCGCACAGGGCGGCGGGCGCGCGCACCGAGCAGCGGCCATCGCTGCCCAGCGCCGCGGGCCCGAGCCCGGCCGCGACGGCGGCGGCCGATTCGGCACTGGAACCGCCGGGACTCGACGCGGTGTCCCAGGGATTGCGGGTGGCCGGGAACAGCGGATTGAGTCCGGTGGCGCTGTACCCGAATTCGGAGGTATTGGTCTTGCCCAGGCAGATCGCGCCCGCCACCAGCACCCGCTCGACGACGATGTTGTCCTCGTCGGGGATGTGATCGCGATACACCCATGACCCGGACGTGGTGCGAATCCCCTTGGTGGACAGCAAGTCCTTGATACCGACGGGAACACCCGCGAGCGGTCCCGGATCCCGGCCGCGGACGAGATCGTCCGCCACCCGCCGGGCCTGCCGCCGGGCCAGCTCGGGCGTGGGGGTGCAGAACCAGGTTGCCGAACAGGATGGCCAGCATGCCGCGGCCCATGCCCTGGCTGTAGACGATCAGTCCGCCGAAGACCGCGTTGCCCAGGCACATCGGGAAGCCGGCCCAGACCGCGGCGACCGAGAGCAGGTCCCGGCGGGCCGCGGCCGGGACCGGTTCGTGCTCGTACTCGTGATTCGACATGGTTCTCCCCCGACCTCAGCCCTGCTGCTTCAGACCCTTTGCGGGATCGATGAATTCGTTGGTCACCAGATCCTTGGCGGTCAGATTGTCGGGGACTTCCCGGCCCTTGGCGCGCAGCAGCGGGGTGACCTGGGCGATGGCGCGGGTGACGCGGTCGAGGTCGAAGTTGCCTAGGGTGTTGCCGGGACCGTTGGCGATGATCTTCTCGGCGAGCTGCACCTTCACCGAATCGGTGTTGCCGCCGGCGGTGATGGGTGGGCCGTCCGGAATGCCCTGGGCGATCTTCAGCAGGGCCTGATTGGTCGGTTCGGGGTTGGTGGCGTAGTCGATCTGGGCCTGCTGCAGCATGGGGACGAGCTTCTGCAGGCAGGGGCGCAGCTTGTCGAGTTCACCGGAGCGGACCGACCAGGCGTGCGGGTAGGCCTCGTAGCCGGCGTCGCCGACCAGCAGGTGGCCGGTGGGCTTGAGCCAGCCCTTGACGTCATGCTCCCAGCGGTAGGGCTCGTTCGAGACGTACCCCTGCTGCATGACCCGCCCGTGCTCGGCGACGAAGCGGCTGGGCGTGCCGTCGTAGGAGGCGTCGGCCTGTTCCTTCTTCACGTCGCCATTGGCGATCAGGTAGTCCATGTAGATCTTGCCCTCGGAGTACAGGATCGGGGCGTTGGTGGCGGCCACGTCCTTCCACGAGTTCACCGTGTAGGTGGCCGGATCCCACATGACGATCTGCGGATTCTTCTGCAGTGACGCGAAGACGCCGGTGAGCGGGAACTTGGCCCGGGCCCGGACCTGCTCGTCGGTGGGCACCAGACCCAGGGTGATGGAGTTGTCCTGGTACATCTGGGCCGCCACCGGCTGGCCGCCGAGGAACGGACCGCCCAGGCGCACTTCGACATTCACCCCGGTATCACCCAGCGGGCCCGAGTAGGCGCCCTTCTTGGCGTCCACGGTGCCGTTCGGCCCGACCAGTTGATAGGCGGCCGCGCGCTCGGGCGTCGCGAACCAGTCGGTCTGGATGACGACGGTGGACGGGCAGACACCGGCCAGCGCGCCCTTGCCCGTCGGGGCGGGAGTCGATGCGCCGCCACCGCAGGCGGCGGTGAGCAGGACACTGCCGGCGAGCGCGGCGGCGACGAGGACACGTTTCTTCACGAGCATTCCTTGGGTTGGCACAGTGGGGTTGAGACATGGTGGGGGTTGAGACACGGAGGGATTGGGAGACAAGGGGGTTGAGTGATGGTGGGGTTCCCGCTAGCGGCGGGCGCGTTTGCCGTGGGCGCGATCCACCCGCCCGGCCAGGAAGTCGAAGATCCAGAACAGGATCAGCCCGACCAGTGAGGACAGCAGCAGCGAGGTGAGCAGTTCCTCGGTGGCCAGCCGCTGCCGGTAGACGTCGATCATGCGGCCGATGCCCGGGTCGCCCTGACGGAAGAAGAAATCCGCGACGATGGAACCGATCACCGCCATGCCCGCCGAGATCTTGAAACCGGAGATCATGGCCGGAAGGGCCGCCGGAAGTTGCAGCTTGAGCAGGCGCTGCCAGCGGTTGGCGCCGTGCAGGGTGAACAGGTCGTGTTCGGCGGCCTGCACGGATTTCAGGCCGAACAGCGTGTTGGTGATGACCGGGAACAGCGACACCATCACGCAGACGATGACGCGGCTGCCGAACTCGTAGCCGAACCAGAACCCGAACAGCGGCACCACGGCCAGCACCGGAATCGTCTGCAGGATCACGGCATACGGGTAGAGGGAGTATTCCGCCCAGCGGGCCTGGCTCATGATCACCGCGAACGCCACGCCCAGCACGATCGCGATCACCAGGCCGACCAGGGCGATCTGCACGGTCGCGCCCAGCGCCTGCAGGATCTCGGCCCGGGTGGCGGCGTCGAGCAGGCCCTTGGACACCACCGCTTCCGGCGGCGGCAGCAGGAAGCGTGACTCCGGCGCGATCAGGAAGTGACTCGCGATCGACCACGTGGACATGACCAGTACGAATACGAGGACCGGCGCGACCACCCGCACCGGCGCGATCGCGAAGGGCCAGCGAAGTTTCCGCAGTCGGCGCACGGGCTGCCCGACTTCTCCGGGTGCGGCGGTATGGCCATCCGCCTCCGATACCGTAGCCGCATCTCCGCCATCGGGCGACGTCGTCAGATCGCCGACCTCACGCACGGTCGTCGGGTCGCCTGCCTCGGATGTGATGATCGGCTCGTCCGGCCCTGGCACAACAATCTCGCTCTCGGCGGCGGCGGTCATGCTGCCCTCCCCAGTGTCCGGGCGGTGCCCCGTTCGGCGTCGTGCAACGCCGCCGACACCTCCGCCGCGACCGCACCGAACTCGGCCGAGTACCGCAGCTCCGGCGAGCGCGGTAAGTCCAGCGGCACCGCGATATCGGCCGCTACTCGTCCGGGCCGCCCGGTCAGCACGACAACCCGGGTCGACATGAAGACCGCTTCGGCGACCGAATGGGTCACGAACACCCCGGTGAATCCCGAGCGCCGGTACAGCCCGCTCACCTCCTCGTTCAACCGTTGGCGCGTGATCTCGTCGAGAGCGCCGAAGGGTTCGTCGAACAGGAACAGCTCGGGCGCTCCGGTCAGTGCGCGCGCGATCGAGGTGCGCATCCGCATACCGCCCGAGAGTTGCGCCGGCTTGTGGTTCTCGAATCCGGTGAGCCCGACCAGCTCCAGCGCCTCACGGGCCGCGGCCCGGCGAGTCGCCTTGTCTACGCCGGCAAGTTCGGCGGGTAGTTCCACATTCCGCAGCACCGACCGCCACGGCAGCAGGGTGGCCTCCTGAAAAACATAGCCGAGCTTGCCGGTCGCGATGGCAATCGTTCCGGCGGTGGGCTTCTCGAACCCGGCGGCCAGTCGCAGCAGCGTGGACTTACCGCAGCCGGAGGGGCCGACCAGCGAAACGAATTCCCCGGGCCGGATGGCGATATCGATGCCGTCGAGCGCGTGGGTGCCGTTCTCGAAGGTCAGGCCGACGTGCTGAAAGGCCAGGGCCGAGTCGGTGTATACGTTGCCGCCCGCTGCGGTCTCCGTATTCCCGTCCGGGCCTTGACCTTTGACAGTGGTTGAGGCGGTGGTGCGCATGTCCACAGTTCTATCGGCCACTCATTGCCGAATGCGGTCCAGGCGATTACGCGCTTGTTTCGTATACGATATCTCGCGCGGGTGGGGTTCATTCCTGCTCAGCCGATGGACCGGATCCGAAACCCCTTGCGGCGCAGACAACGCGACCGGCCGCCGAGCAGACAACGCGGGGCACACGCTGCGGTCGGCGGCCGGTCGGGGCGGGATAGTCAGCTGTCGGCGAGCCCGCCGTTCCTCGCGACCACGCGACCACGCTTCACGACCAGAGCGCGGGGAGGCACGGAAACCACTGCGGCGGCAGGTGTTTCGGCGTCCACCGTGAACAGGTCGGCGGCCGCACCCTCCCGCAGCCCGTAGTCCTCGATCCCGAGCAGGGCCGCTCCCCCGTAAGTGCCCGCAGCCAAGGCCAGTTCGATGTCCTCGTCGAAGACCAAGCGATCCCGGAACGCCACCTGCATGACTCGCCGCAGCATGTCGCCATCGCCGTAGGGCGTCCACAGGTCCCGGATGCCGTCGTTCCCGAGCGCCAGCCCGGCCCCGGCGGCGTGCATGACCCGGACCGGCACCACCGGCGAACTGCCGACAGCGCAGGTGACCATGGAAACTCCGGCGTCGGCGAGGCTTTCCGCGATCCGCCGCTGCTCGCCGGGTTCCAGCTCTCCCATCGCGTAGGCGTGGCTGATGGTCACCTTCCCCGCCAGGCCCGTCGCCTTGGTGCGGGCCACGATCAGGTCGTACTGCCAGGCGCCGAGCGCGCCGCGGTCGTGCAGGTGGATGTCGATGCCCGCGCCGTACTTCTCGGCGAGGTCGAACAGCAGATCCAGCTGCCCGACCGGATTCCCGTCGTATCCGGCGGGATCCAGCCCACCGACCACCTCCACCCCGTCGGCCAGCGCCGCCTCGAGGAGCTCGGCGGTGCCCGGCCGGGTCAGCAGACCGCCCTGCGGGAACGCCACGAGCTGCACGTCCACTCGATCGGCGTGCCGGGCCGCGGCCGCCCGCACCGCTTCCACACCCCGCAGCCCGACTTCGGGATCGATGTCGATGTGGCTGCGCACGTGAGCGGTCCCCGCGGACACCATGGCCCCCAGCAGGTTCGACGCGTAGTCGGCGCTCGGCAGCCCGAGCTCGTCGCGGCGGCCCTCACCATTGGCGATCCGCCCGGCGAGCGTGCTCCCGCCGGTGTTCGGCACCCACGGCCCGCCGTACATGGTCTTGTCGAGGTGGCAATGCGAGTCCACCAGTCCCGGGAGTACCAGTGCCCCCGCGAGATCCACGGACTCGATGCTGTCGGCGGTGAGCCCGGTTCCGATCGCGGCGATCCGCCCGTCGCGAATCAGGATGTCGGCGACCGTGACCGGCGCACCGGGCGTCCAGGGCCGGCCGCCGCGGAGCAGGAGATCGTTCATGAGATGCACCACCTGTGTCGTAGGAGAGAGAGAGAACAGCAGGGTCCCGCCAGGGGTCAGGCCAGCAGCATGGCCGCGCCCGCCCCGACGCCGAACACGATGACAACCGCTCGAAAGGCGCCCGGCCGCAGCCGATCCGCCACCCGGGCGCCGACGACGCCGCCGAGCAGGCAGGCCGGGGCCAGGACCGCGACCGCCCACCACTCGACGGGCCCGAACAGCGCGACCGCGATCACCGCGGTACTCGACACCGTGAGCGTGAGGAGACTCTTCAACCCGTTGAGGCGGGTGATCGAGGCATCGATCCCCAGGGCCAGCGCGGTGAGCAGCACGATCCCCATGCCCCCATTGAAGTACGCGCCGTAGGCCGCGCCGAGGAACACGCCCGCGAACAATCGCAGCCGCGAGTCCCCGCCGTGCTCGGACAGCTTGCGAGACACCAGCGGCTGCGCCGCGAACAGCGCGGTGGCGGCGAGAATCAGATAGGGCACCAAGGCCGCGAACACCTTCGGCGGCGCGGCCAGCAGCGCGATCACCCCGCCGGTGGCGCCCGCCACGCCGGTGAGGATCAGCCCCGGTACGAGCGTCCGGTGTTCGTCGAGCCGTTTGCGCAATGCCGCGGCCCCTCCGAGATAGCCGGGCCACACCGATACCGAGTTGGTGACCGTCGCCGTGACCGGCGGCAGCCCCGTGGCCAGCAGCGCCGGGAACGACAGCAGACTGCCGCCCCCGGCGATGGCATTGCAGACGCCCGCCCCTAATCCGGCGGCGAACAGGAGCACGAAATGCGCGGGATCCATGAGTTCCTTCCGAACAGAATGGCCGCATCGTATACAAACCACGGCGCGGCGGCGACCCGAAACCACTGCGGCGCAGCCAGACCCGCGAATGAGACAGCTGTCCAGAGATTTTCAGACCGATATAGTAGATTTGCCACATCCCGTCGGCCGAGGCCACGATGGATCGTATGCAAATCCCCGTTCCACCGATTCCCTGATGAGGCTGCCGTGACCAGCACCGCCGGGCGTATGACACCGCAACAGCTGTGTCGCGCCATCCGTGACGACATCATTCGTGGCGCGTACGCCCCCGGCCAGCGCCTCACCGAGGACGCGCTCGCCGAGAGCTACGGGGTGTCCCGGGTGCCGGTCCGGGAGGCGCTGCGGACCTTGGAGGCCGAGGGTTTCGCCTCGTCACGGCCCTACGCGGGCGTCTTCGTGGCGGCACTGACCGAGGACGAGGCCGCGGACCTCCTGGAGATCCGGGCCCGCCTGGAACCGCTGTGCGCGTCCCGCGCCGCCGTCCGCCGCACCCCCGAACAACTCGGCCGCCTCAAGGAGCTCACCGCCCTCGGTCAGGACGCCGTACGCGCGGGCCGCCTCGACGAGCTCGCCCGGCTCAACAGCCGCTTCCATGAGGTCCTGGCCGAGGCGTCCGGCAGCACCCTGCTCGCCCAGCTGATCATGCAGCTGAGCTGGAAGATCGCCTGGGTCTACTCGGTCGAACTCCCCCGTCGCGCCTCCGATTCCTGGCACGAGCACGAACAGATCTGCGCCGCCCTGGAAGCCGGTGACCCCGATCGCGCCGCCGCCGTGGTCACCTCCCACATCGCCCACGCCGCCACCGCCTACCGGTTCCGGCAGCGCACCGAAGACCCTGCGCCACAGCCCGGTTCGGCTCGCGCTTCGTAACACCGGGGAAGCAATTGCCGCACCCGAACGAAACACGGCTCTCGTATACAAACGAAGTCACTTCGTTCCGGGAGGTAGCCATGACGGATTCGAGTCCGCGCCAGGTGGATCTACTGCTGCGAGGCGCCCGCATCGCCGACGACACGGACCTGGTCGACATCGCGATCTCCGAGGGCGTCATCGTCGCGATCGGAGCCCGACTGCCGGATCAGGGCGTCGAGGAAATCGACTGCGCCGGGCGCGTGGTCATCCCCGGCCTCGTCGAATCCCACCTCCACCTGGACAAGGCTCTCCTGGATGCCGAGAAGTCCAACCCCGACGGCACTCTCGCCGGGGCCATCAGCGTCACCGCCGAACTCAAACGCGGCTTCACCGTGGCCGCCATCCGCGACCGCGCCCGCCGCGTGCTCGACATGGCGATCGCCAACGGCACCACCGCCATTCGCGCCCACCCCGACGTCGACCCGATCGTCGGCCTCCGCGGCGTGAACGCGCTCCTCGACCTGCGCGAAGAGTACCGAGACCGCCTGGACCTCCAGATCGTCGCCTTCCCGCAGGAGGGCATCCTCCAATCCCCCGGCACCCTCGACCTGCTCCGCGAAAGCCTGCATGCGGGAGCCGACGTCCTCGGCGGCTGCGCATACAACGAACGCAGCGTGGAGGACTGCCGCCGCCACATCGACCTCATCTTCGACCTGGCCGCCGATTTCGATGTACCGCTGGACATCCACACCGACTTCGCCGACGAC
Source organism: Nocardia sp. NPDC059764 (assembly GCF_042732555.1). NCBI lineage: Bacteria > Bacillati > Actinomycetota > Actinomycetes > Mycobacteriales > Nocardiaceae > Nocardia > Nocardia sp. NPDC059764. Next base: position 7,577 of record NZ_JBHWHH010000048.1, on the reverse strand, counting down.
GCCACCGATCCGAGGTACGCCATGGCCGACTACATCGCCTCGGTCACCGAACTCACAGGTCGTCATGGTCGAGTCACGCTGGGGCACATGACCTCCCTGGCCGGGCGGTCTCCGGCGGATCGCACGCAGACATTGGAGCGGCTCGCATCGGCGGGGATCTCGGTGGTTCCGCTGCCTGCGACCGACATGCATCTGGGCGGGCGGTCAGACGCCACCAACGTACGTCGTGGGATCGCTCCGATTCGCGAGCTGTGGGAGGCAGGGGTCACCACCGCCTACTCGTCCAACAACATCCGGAATGCGTTCACTCCGTACGGGAATGCCGACATGCTCGATATCGGGCTGTTTCTGGCTCAGACCGGGCATCTGTCGGGGCCCGAGGACTTGAACCGGATTCTCGGGATGGCCACTACCGACGCTGCTCGGACTATTGGGATCGCGGATCGTTACGGGGTTCGGGTAGGGGCTGTGGCTGATCTCGTCGTGTTGTCGACGTATCGCGTTGCTGACGCTCTGCTCGACCGACCTGATCGTAATTACGTGTTCAAGGGTGGACGGTTGACGGCTCGGACTACTCGAGTTCGGGAGGTCGTCGGAGCTGCGGCAGAACTCTGAAGACCAAAGGACCGAAAGACAAGAGACCAAAGATAAAGACGGCTGGAGAAGGAAGAGAGGGTGGCCGAGCTTGCGAGGCCCGCTCACTCACCAGCCCCCTCACGGCTCGGCCGCACAGCATCCCGGTGTTCGAGTACAAGCACTTCGGATGGCGTTCGGATGCAAGGACTTCGGTGGGCGTTGGGGTGCAGGGACTTTCGGCGGAGGGCCGACGCGACAGAGGTTCGGGGGTTGGCTGGCTTACGGGGTCTCGAGGTTTTGGTCTCGAGAAGGTGATGCGTGCAGTCTGTGGGCTGGGATCGGCGGGAAGCGGCTCCCAGCCCGGCGCCAGCCCAGGGGCGGCAGGGCAGGCGAGGTCACCACACCCTGCGTTGTTCTGCGCACGCCAGCAGGACACGCACAGCCGGGTGTCACGCTGCCCGTGAGCGCCACGTTCGGCAGCTGGAATCGACGGCAGCCGCGATCGCCTGCCCCACGTGATGGCGGTCGTTGACACGCGGAGTCCCCGAGGGATCAAGACTCTTCGGTGCAATCCACCCTGTCCGGCCGGGGTGGGGCGAGTCTTTACCCATCACAACGGTTTTCCAGCCATCCGGGCCGTCGTTGACCAGCGCGTGGCAGTGATCGCACGCCAAGGTCAGGTTGTTGATATCGGTCGGCCCGCCCTTGGCCCAATCGGTGACGTGGTGCGCGGCGCACATATTGGCGGGTTGTTCACAACCCGGCCGAGTACATCCCTTATCACGGGCCAGGAGCGCGAGGCGTTGGGCGCGGGTCGCGGTGCGGCGGGAGCGACGCAGGTACAGCGGCATCCCGTCGCCGTCGAGGACCGCGATCACCGGCTTGGTGCCCTCAGCCATCTTCAACGCCTCGTTGATGGAGATCTGGGTCCCGGACGCGGTGGTCGCGACACCGGTGCCGTTCTCGAGGTCGGTGAGGCTCATGGTGAGCACGACCTCGACCGGCAGGCCACGGTGCATGCCCAGGGCCCGTATGTTCACCCCCGGCCGCACCAACGCCAGCAAAGCGTCGTGGGTGCGCTGCCCGGCATCACGACGGTCACGACGCGCGGCAGCATCGAGCACGCTATCGGCGATGAACCCACCGGTCGCGGACGGGCTTTCCGAATCCTCGACATTGCACATCCCGGGCCGAGCGAGCTTCGCGAACACCGCATCCAGGCACGCACGCAGTTCCGGGGTGATCCAGCCCTCGATACGACTCATCCCGTCCACACCCGGGCGGCACAGGGCGATCCCGCGACAACGGCCACGGTCCGCGTCGGACACAACCTTCCCATCGGGATCCAGCCGCGCGAGGATGTCGCGCCCGATCTTCAACAGATCATCCGGCCACCCGCTACGCGAGTAGTCGACCAGGATCTGCTCGGCCTCAGCACGCGCCTCACCGGGGACATCGAGGGGCAGGTGGTTCATCACATCCATGATGTGGCGCACGTGATCCCGCGAGATCTCGCCCGTAGCAAAGGCTTCGGCAGTCACCGGAAGCACGGGCGGGGCAATGTGCCCGGTCTGCTGCACGAAGTCCCCGCAGTGGTGGGTGACCTTCACCCGCACCGACGCGTCGTAACGGGAGAGCCCGAGGGTGTGCCGAAGGAACGGCACCATCTTCCCCACCCCGCTACGTGAATGCAGCGAACGCTCCCCCGCTTCGACGATCAGCGGAGTATCCAACGCGGCGAGTTGACGCTTACAGGTTTCAATCTTCTGCATCAACGTCACAATGTCTTCGTCGGAAAACCCCGACATCTTCCTGCCCTGAATGGATTCCGACAGGGTCGAGACCGCGGCCGCCAGTTCAGCGATACCACAGTCGTCGAGTGTCACCCCATTCGAATCCATGCCCCTATTTTACGCCCGTGCAATCACACCGGGAACCCGAAATGTCCAGTATCCCTTATCTTTTCACTCAATATCGAAATCAAACTCCAATCCATACCGGGCGCCCCAACCAAACACAAACTACTTGGAATTCCCCGGATCTCCGTCAAGGGAAAGCTAATCGCGGGCCCGCCGACAATTGACGCCAAACACGTCAAATGCAACGTCCGCGTCCGCCCCGACTCCAACGCCCCAGCCGATGCCACCCGAAGGGGCGGAAGCGTGGCGACCGTCGGCAACACGAGAAACCGCCCACGCAAGGCGTCCCGAAGTATTCCCGCCGCATCCCGGAGCACGGCGCGCGACGCGGATGCCTCCGCTACGGTAACCGTCGATGCGATTTGGAACCGCTGTGCCACTTCTGATTCCAACGACCCTGGATGCGCCGAGATCCACTCGCCATGGTTCTGCCAGGCTTCGAACGCCTGAACCTTCCGGAACGCCGTGAACCAGGATTCGAGGTCCGCATTCAGGTGGTAGTCGACTGCGCCGAGCCGCCTGGCCGCCTTCAAGCCGGCTTCCGCGACCTCGTCATCGGCCACCGCGCACAGGCCGGGATCGACGATGAGCTCGTACGGGCCTGAATTCTGCTTGGGTAGTAGACATTCCGCCACGGATTGCAGCGTGTCCAGGTCCCGTGTCATCCAGCCCACGGTGTCGAAGGACTCTGCCAGCGGCAGCAGTCCCGCGGTGGAGATGCTCCCGTGCGAGGTCCGCATCCCCCACAGCCCCTGATATGCCGCGGGAACCCGAATCGATCCCGCCGTATCGGTCCCCAGCCCGGCACAGACCTCCCCACGCGCGACCGCCACCGCCGACCCACTCGATGATCCACCCGGAATCCGCTGCGGAGCAGCCTGATTGATCGGCATCCCATATCGCCCGTTGCCGCCGGTGATGCTGTAGGCGAATTCATCGGTGTGCGCGATTCCTGCGATATCCGCCCCCGCCGCGAGCAACCGGGACACGACTGCCGCATGCGCGTCCTTCGGCGCTCCCAGAAACTCCGGAACCCCGCCACCAAGCGGGTATCCGGCGACAGCGTAGAGGTCCTTCACCGCCACACTGTGTCCACTGAGCGGCCCGTCACCGGTGGCGGCCACCAGCGGAGCACCCCACTCCCGCCACACCCGCGGATCGAACTCCGGCCTCTCCCCGGGCATTTCGCGTGCAGCCGTCATCACGCCCTCGCCAGCACGCGCTTGGCCAGCTCGGTGGCCGCATGTCCGGCGAAGTCCGCGACCCGCACCTCACCGTGCACACCCCGAACCTGATCCACCGCCTGCGAAATGTTGAAATCCGCTGCGGCACTGAGGTACAGATACGCCTGCTGCGGATCAGCATCGAACAGCGACACCACCAGTTCGATGGCGTTGCCGACGCACAGCTCGAGCGCCTCGTTCAGATCCTCACTCAACCCGGTCGGAATCAACAGCCCATGCGAGGCCGCGAACGGGCCGATCCCCCTCCCCAGCCCGGCCGCGACCTGGACCGCCGGAATCACATCGACGGTCAAAGTAGCCCGCAGCGGTGCTTCCAACGCGGTGAGCGCCACTTCCCCATTCCCTTGGGCGAAGTGCGGATCCCCGATATAGAACAGCGCGTCCGCGACCTGAACCGGCAGAAACAATGTCGCCCCCGCCGTCAACCGCCGGATGTCGATATTGCCGCCGTGCGCCCCCGGCGGTACCGAGGACACCCGCGTATCCGTGTCGGTCGCGACCCCGATGATGCCCAGGAACGGGTGCAGCGGAAACCCGGCTTCCCCCGGCCGATCCGGATGCAGTGGCATCGTCCCGAACCACGCGCCGCCCCGCTCTTCGACAGCGCAGAACTGTCCGTAATTGCCGTCGAACCCGACCCGATTCGCCAGCACACCACGCGCGTGCCGTGTGGATACGACCCCATACGGCGCCCGCATCGCCAGCGCGTCGATCCGAATGGCAAGCAGATCCCCCGGTTTCGCCCCCGCGACCGCGATCGGCCCGGTTACGATGTGCGGCCCCGCCAGCGAGTCCCGGCGACGGGTTCCGGCCACCTCGATCGCATCCGCGAGCACCTGATCCCGCTCGACCCCGTGCCGCCCGAAGTAGGCCAGCGGATCGGACCCCTGATCCTCCAGAATCCCTTCGTGACTGACGGTGTCGACCACAATGGTCCCGCCCGCCTCGACTGTCGCGACGGGCTGGTCCCCGACGCGCGGCAATCGCCCCCACAACACCGCCGAAGAGTCAATCGGCAGGTACCCGGCGCCACCGATCCCCTCCCCCGGTTGCAGTACCGGAAACGCCGGGGCGAACCCCCGCACAATCGACGTCACGCGCCCTACCTTCCCTACCCGGCCAAAATTGGTCGGACCATCCGATATGCCGACCATAAGTCGGCCGGACCGGCGATGCGGAGTCACGAAACCTAACGTAACTGCCGTTTTACCTACCCGAAATGGTCTGCCTGGGAAGGGATTTAGACTCGGGGTGTGACGGCATCGATTCCGCCGCTCCGCCGGCGCGCACGCAGCGTCAGCGCGGAGGTCGCGGCGCACCTGGAGGGTTTGATCACCAGCGGGGAACTGCGGGCCGGGGATCGGCTGCCGCCGGAGCGGGAGCTGGCCGCCGGGTTGAGTGTGTCGCGATCCTCGTTGCGGCAGGCCATGTTCGAGCTGGAATCCAAGCAGCTCATCGAGCGCCGTCAGGGCCGGGGCAGCACCGTCACCGAGAACCCGCGCCGGGCAGGTGATCTCGCGGGCGGGCTCGCGGACCTCGATATCGAGCTCGGCCACGCCACCGAACTCCGCGACCTGGTGGAACCGCGGATCGCCGAGCTGGCCGCCCTGCGCGCCGTCGAATCCAACCTGCTGTCCCTCGACGACGTCCTGGCCCGCTCCAGCGACTCACTGTCCCCCGCCGAATCCCTGCGCCTCGACATCGAATTCCACACCCTCCTCGCCCGCGCCGCGCAGAACCCCCTGCTGGTGACCCTGTGCACCATGACCACCGACTGGACCCGTCGCACCCGAGCCCTCTCCCACCGCACCCGCCACGCCCGCGCCCTGTCCATAGACGGCCATCACCGCATCTACGCCGCCGTCGCGGCCCACAACGGACCGGGCGCGGCGGCCGCGATGGAACAGCATCTGCGTGACGTTCGCGAGGTCAGCCGCCCACGCCGGTGAGCACCGCTTCACTCCGGAAGGTGCGGCGATAGGCCAGCGGTGCGACGCCGATCGCCTCGTGCAGGTGCTGCCGCAGCGAGGCGCCGGTCGTGAACCCGACCTCACCGGCGATGCGGTCCACGGAAAGCTCGGTGGATTCGAGTAGTTCGCGCGCCCGGAACACGCGCTGCTGGATCAGCCACCGGCCGGGACTCATCCCGACCTCGTCGCGGAAACGGCGCGCGAAGGTGCGGCCGCTCATGCGTGCGCGATCGGCCAGGTCGGCCATGGTCAGTGGTCGGTGCAGGTTTTCCAGTGCCCATTGCCGGGCCTCGGCGGTGCCCGCGGCCGTCGGCGGCGGGACCGGCTGTTCGATGAACTGCGCCTGCCCACCCTCGCGCCACGGCGGGACGACGCAGCGCCGCGCGACGGCGTTCGCGACCTCGCTGCCGTGGTCGCCGCGAATCAGGTGCAGGCACAGGTCGACTCCGGCGGACGCGCCGGCTGAGGTCAGGAGGTCGCCGTCATCGACGTAGAGCACGTTGGGGTCGACGCGAATGCCGGGGAAGGCTCGCTGGAAGCGGTCGGCGATGTTCCAGTGCGTGGTGGCGGGCCGGTCGTCGAGCAGTCCGGCCGCGGCAAGCACGACGGCGCCGGTACAGATGGACACGATTCGCGCACCAGGACGGATCGACGCCAATGCCACCGAAACAGCCTGCGATAGGCCATGTTCCAGGATCGGAGTCACATCACACGGCGGAATCACCACGGTGTCCGCGGTTTCCAGCACGCGCGCGTCGTGCGCGACCGCGATGTCGAAGTCCGAGCTGCTGCGCACCGGTCGCCCGTCGAGCGAGCAGGTGATCACCCGATACCGCCCGTCCGCGGTCCCGAACACCCGGTTCGGGATGCCGAGCTCGAAGGGATACACCCCGTCGAGCGCCAGCACCACCACGGTATGCGGCCGAGCAACCTCCGACTCCATGGCACGATCCTATCGAATAATGGCGATCATGCCATTTCCCGGGGTCGCTCCCGACGGGCAAGCTGAGAGCCATGAGCGACAAGGACTACACCCTCCCCACCACCATGACGGCCATCGGACAGGACGTGCTCGGCGGTCCGGAGGTCCTGTATGAGGTGAAATTGCCGGTGCCCCAACCGGGTCCGAGCGAGCTGCTGGTCCGGGTGCGCGCCACCGCCCTGAACCCGACCGATTGGGGGCACCGCGCCCGCGCGGGCCTGTTCCTGCCCGCACCCCCGTTCGTGCTGGGGTGGGACGTCTCGGGCGAGGTGGTGGCGACCGGGGTCGGCGTCACCCTGTTCCAGCCCGGTGACGAGGTGTTCGGCATGCTGCCTTACCCGCACGGGCACGGCGCGGCGGCCGAATTCGTCACCGCACCTGCCCGCGCCTTCGCCCGTAAGCCCGCCAATCTCGGCCACCCCGAGGCCGCCGCGATCCCGCTGGCCGCGCTCACCGCCTATCAAGCCCTGGTCGACAACGCGAATATCGCAGCCGGGCAGCGGGTCCTGATCCACGCCGCCGCCGGGGGCGTGGGCCACTTCGCCGTACAGATCGCCAAGGCCCGCGGCGCGTACGTGATCGGCACCGCCAGCGCCGCCAACCACGATTTCCTGCGGAGCATCGGCGCGGACGAGGTCCTCGACTACCGCACCACCGATTTCGCCGAGACGGTGCGCGATATCGATATGGTGCTCGACCCCATCGACGCCGACCACGCTCTGCGGTCCCTGCGAACGCTGCGTCCCGGCGGCCTCCTGGTCACGCTGCGCGCCTTGGGTACCGACCATCTGAGGGCTGCGGCCGAGGAACTCGGCGTCCGTGCCGCGGTCATGCTCGTCGAGGCCGATCACACGGGCATGGACGCGCTGCGCGAGCTCGCCGAGAC
>NZ_JBHWHH010000047.1:0-44821 GCF_042732555.1 Nocardia sp. NPDC059764 | reverse complement strand
GGTTCGAGTTTTGACGACGTGGTTCCAGTCGAGTTCGGGGTGGATCAGGGCGGGAATTGGTGGCGGCGTGGTCCTCGGACCTACAGTGCGCCACCCAGGAAGCCGCCGACAGCAGCGCCCGCGGCTCCGGCCGCAGCCCCGCCGGCCAAGGCGGCCGGGATGCCTGCGGCCGCCGCACCGGCAGCCGCGCCGACGCCGCCACCGATGAGAGCTCCGCCGATCATCCCGCCGGGAACGTCGATCGCCGCGAGGCCCGGCATGACCACGACCGAGGTCGCTCCGAGCCCGGCTCCGACGGCAGTGCCGATGGCGGCGCCCGCCAGTCCGCCCGCGGCCGCGCCGACCACAGCCGCGGGGACGCCCGCGCCCACCGCGCCGAGGCCCGCGCCGATGGCAGCTCCGCCGAGGGCGCCCGCGGCGATCTTGTCGGAGCGGGTCGGGTTGACGCCGATGGAGTTGAGGCCGGTGGCGAGGCCCGCTTCGGCGTCGGCGGCGACGCCGTTCACGCCATTGAGGATGTTGTCGGGGAGCTCGTCCGGGGCCGGGGTGATGAAGTCGCCGATGCGGACGGTGCGCGGGGGCGGGGCGATGGGGAGGACCGGGGTGACCACGGTGGGGGCGTGCAGGGTTTGCACATCCAGGGCCGGGGCCGCGTCTCGGGTGTTGGGGATGGGGCGGAAGTTGGCGGGGACCGGGTAGTCGGCGAGCTGCGGCTGCGGCGACGGGGGTCGGGCGGGGACGGTTACGCCGGGCTGCACCGTGGTGACGCGAATGGGATGGTCCTGGTCGCCGGTGGGGACCGCGACGCCCGGCTGGGCGGCGGCGGTGCGGGGCGAGGGGAGGAGGTCGGGGCCGGGGACCTCGATGCCCCAGGGGTTCGGGCCGGGGGCCCCGGGCTGCGCGGCATGGTTCGGGGAGCTGTTGCCGCCCGGAGCGATGCTCCCCGTCAGGGGAACAGCCGCCTGGGTGGCGGTGCCGTCGGCGACCTTGGCCGGTTCGCTGTTGGAGCAGGCCACGGCCAGTGCCAACGGAATGGCCCCGACCGCGAGCGTGCGCCGGGCGACACTGCCGTTCATTTCACGAATTCGACCACGCACGCCGAAACACCAACCTTCCGAACATATTTCGTTTCACCGGTCCGGCGGACCGCCCATCGACGCCGGTGATTCGCGACCGCCCCTGACACGAGCGTTGCCACCGGTCCGGTGTGAACGCGTTTACGCACGTCACAGCGCCGGATCGGGGGTGCGAAGTTTTCTGACCCGCAGGCTGTGACCCCACTGGGTTCACGTTGCGCGGAAGGGCAACCGGTAGGGAGCTGCTGGCTCCAGTCTCAATTGTCGGCCCGGTGATACGACCGTGGGTGGCGAGAGATATCGCACATTTTGCTGGTAGGGGTGGTGTGATTGACCCGGCGCCGGGTCATTTCACGGTGTTGCCAGAAGATGTCCCGCCCCGCATGAGATCCGCCAGCGCCTCGCGATCGGTGACATCGAGCTTGATGCACGCCCGGTACAGATGCCCCTCGACCGTGCGCACCGAGACGGTCAGCCGATCCGCGATCTGCCGGTTCGACAGTCCGGCCGCGACCAGATTCGCGATCTCCCGTTCCCGCGCGGTGAGCGGCAACGGCTGTGCGGACTGCCGCAGCGCCGGGGTGGAGGCCCCGCCGCAGGCGGCGGCCAGCCGGTTGGCGGTGGCCGCGGATTCCAGCAGGCGGCGGCGATCCCCGGCCCGCTCGTGCGCGGACGCGGCCTGCGCGGCGGCGTCGGCGGCCGACAGCATCGCCCCGATGGACTCGAATTCCGCTGCGGCGGTATCCAATCCGGGCCCGTCATGGGCGGCGACCGCGACCGCGTGCCGGGCCTGCACCTGGACCAGCCGCCCGTCGATGCGGGCCGCCAGGTCGGCGAGCCGTCCCGCCACCGTGGGATCGCCGAAGCGGGCGGCGGTGTGCAGCGCCATCGCTTCGACAGCGTGCTGCTGCGATCGTGCGGCCAGGTCGGCGGCGGCGATGGCGAGCCGGACGGCGGGTGTCGCGGTGCCTTCGGCGGCGGCCTGCATGGCACGCGCCAAGTCCAGCAGCGGCCCGTACACAGCGCTGTGCCGTCCGTCCCGGAAGGACGCCGCCGCAATGGCTTCCGCGGCGTCGGCGGACCGCCCCAGTGCCGAATAGGCCTCCGCGAGGCGCAGCTGGGCAGGGAACATCCAGGCCGCCGCGCCCTCGGTGGTGAGCGCCGCGAGCGCCTGCTCGAGATTGTCGATGCCCTGCGGGAACTTGCCCTGCGCCACATCGACGGTGCCCTGCAGGATCTTGGCCATTCCCCAGGCCAGGTATTGCCCGGCGGACGAGAACGGGTACGGCCGGTTGGCGCACCGCCGCGCGGCTTCGAGTTCGCCGGTGAAGGTGAGCGCCAGGACTTCCGCGTGCGTGAACATGAACCGGTTCAAGCCGTCGATGTGCGGTTCCACGGCGTGCCCGCGGGCGGCGAATTGGCGGGCCGCCTCGCCGCGCCCCATGAGCGCCAGCGCGAGTCCGCCGCCGAACGCCGCCCAGTACACCGCCCACGGCGGCGCCTCGGGCGTGGACATGACCGATTCGGCGAGGGTGAACGCCTCCTCGATCCGGTTCTCGTTGACCGCGCAGGCGGAAGCCAGACCGTCCAGTGCCGCAATGATTTTCGGTTGGCTGACCCGGCTGCGCACCGATTCCAGCACGGCGTCGGCGCGGTCGGCGTCACCCATGGACCACAGCAGGTTCGAGACCCGGGTGCTGCCCCAGCGCGCCAGCTGGACCTCGGTGAGCTGGTCGGGGTCGAATCCGGCGAGGGTGCGTTCGGCCTCGATGCGATGCCCCTGCCAGAGCAGGGCGCGGGCGAGCAGATCGGCGGCTTCGACGCCACCCTGTCGTTCCACGGCGGCGCGCGCGAACCGTTCTCCCAGTGGCAGATTCGCCAGGCTGATGGCGTCGGCGGCCGCGGCCAGGAACAGTTCCAGGTCGGCGGATTTGTCGCTGTCCAGGGCCAATTCGGCGAGCCGGATGCGTTCGGAGGCGGAGTTGACGGGCCGGTCCTTGAGCGAGGAGTACAGCCGTCCGCGCAGCCGCCGCGCCGACGCGATGCCCAGCCGTCGCCGGATCACCTCGCCGAACAGCGGATGGTTGTAGCGCACCAGCAGCTGGTGCCCGTTCTCGACAATCCTGATGAGCCCGCGGGTTTCGGCCGATTCGATGGCTTCCTCGCCCGCGATCTCGGATAACACGTCGAGGTCGATGGGCTCGCAGAAGGTGAGCAGTTCCAGCACCCGCAGCACCGATTCGGGCAGCTGTTCCACCCGATCCTCCAGCAGCGCGGCCAGTTCCGAGGTGACTGCGGCCCGGCCGCGCAGCTGCCATACCCCGTTGACCTGCCGCAGCGTGCCCGCCTCGAGCGCGCCGTCGACGAGGTGGCGCAGGAAAAGCGCGTTGCCGCCGGAGGATTCCCACATCAGGTTGGCGGTGAAGCCCTCGAGCTGCCCGCCCAGCATGGATTCCACGAGTTCGACGCTCTGCCGCTGGGTGAAGGGGGCGAGGTCGATGCGCAGCAGGTGCCCGTCCTTCCACAGCGAGGTGATGGCGTCGGGCACCTGCACCCCGCTGCGCACGGTGGCCACGATGTGGGCGGCCTTGTCGATGGCCAGCTGCAGCAGCAGGGTGGCGGAGAGCTGGTCGAGCAGGTGAGCGTCGTCGACGCCGATGATGGTGTGCCCGTCGGCGAGCAGCGCTTCGCGGGCGGCGGCCATGAAGGTCACCGGGTCGTGGGCGGTGTACACCCCCACCATGTGCGCGAAGACCCCGAGCGGAATGCTGCGGGCGGATTCGGTGCCGGCCACCCAGCGAACGTTTCCCGCGGAGGCGGTGGCCATCCGCGCCAGCGTGGTTTTCCCGACCCCCGCGTCACCCGTGAGCACCACACCGACGAAGTCGCCGCCGGTGAGCGCCGACCTGATCGATTCGAGCTCCTTCTCCCGTTCGACCATCGGCCAATTCCGAGCCATGGATCAACTGTAGTTCGCCGGGCCCGCCCCGGCGGTCGGAACGCGGGCCTGCGAGCTGCGGTTTTTATTCGTTGACCAGCCGCAATCCAGGGGTTCGGGCGTGTCGGCGGTCGACCAGCCAGATCATGACCGTCTGGTCCGCGGCCGGATCCAGGGTCTCCACTTCGACCTCCACCTCGCCGCGCAGCGGGTGCTGCAGGCGCACCACGACGGAACGGAAGTCGGTGAGCCGATGCTCACGCCAGCGCCGCTCGAATTCGGGATTGCGGCTCAGGGTCTCGATGGTCCGGGCGACCGAGGGGTCGTCGGGGAATCGGGTGGCGGCGGCCCGCAGCGCCGAGGTGGCCATATCGGCGACGTCGGTCCAGTTCAGGAAGGTTTTTCGGGCGGCCGGATGGTCGAAGACGTAGATCGCGAAGTTGTGGTGCGCCTCGGTGTCGAACATGCCGAGCGGTTCGGCGAAGTCGCGGAAGGACGGGTTCCAGGACAGCAGGTTCAGCCAGCGACCGAGCACGAAGGCGGGTGTGGGCTGCAGCGCGTCGATGACGGCCTGGATGGTGTCGGAGACCTTTTCGCGGGCCTGTCCGGCAGCCGGGCAGGGGGTCTTCTGTTCCAGGCTCAGGGCCAGCTTGCCGAAGTGGTGCTTCTCGACTTCGTTGAGCCGCAAGGCATCCGCGAGTGCGGCGAGCACGGCGGTGGAGGGGTTGGTGTCGCGTCCTTGTTCCAGCCGGGCCAGGTAGTCTGCGCTGACGCCGGCGAGCGCGGCCACCTCCTCGCGGCGCAGGCCGGGTGTGCGCCGGCGGCGGCCGCTGGGCAGGCCGACGTCCTCGGGCTGCAGCTGGGCGCGTCGGGCGATCAGGAACTCGGCGAATTCGGAACGGGACACCCTTCCATACTGCCTGGTCCGTGTTCCGTTATCCCAGCCCTGCCAGTCCCCGGATAACCACGGTGTGGATAAGCGGACCGGAGTCCACTTATGGTAAGTGCCATGACGACTTCCGAGCAGACCACCCTCGCCCCCGGCTCCTGGACCCTGGACGCCGCCCACTCCTCGGTCAACTTCACCGTGAAGCACCTGGGCATCTCCAAGGTCCGCGGCCGCTTCAATCGCTTCGAGACCGGCTTCGTGGTCAACGAGGCCGGTGAGGCCGCCATCGAGGCCACCATCTACTTCGACTCCTTCGACACCGGCAACGAGATGCGCGACGGCCACGTCCGCAGCGCCGACATCCTGGATGTCGCCAACCGCCCGCACCTGACCTTCCGCATCCCCGAGCCGATCGCCCTCTCGGAGGAGTTCGAGGTCACCGGTGAGGCCACCATCGGCGGCATCACCAAGCCGGTCACCCTAGCGGTCGAGTGGGGCGGCGTGCAGGTCTTCCCGCAGGACAACAAGGAGCACGCGGGCTTCAACGCCACCGGCTCCATCAAGCGCAGCGATTTCGACGTCGCCCCGGGCATGCCGAACGCCATGCTGAGCGACAAGATCGCCATCGAGCTGGACATCCAGCTGGTCGCCCCGTAATCCCCGAGCCACACTCCGCCGCATCGGAAAAGTCAACGCCCCCTGTGGAATTCCACAGGGGGCGTTCGGCGGTCTACGGGAAGGTCAGTCGGCCCAGACGTTCTCGATCGGGGTGCCCTCGTTCGGCGGCGGCGTCGGAACCGCGGCCGGGGTGCGCGAGAAGCGCGGGGCCGGGGCGTGCTGCACGACGCCGTCGATCTCGACCAGGCCGGTGCGGGCCTGGATGTGCGGGTTCTGCTCGGCCTCGGTGAAGGTCAGCACCGGGGTGGTGCAGGCGTCGGTGTGTTCGAAGATCGCCCACCACTCGTCGCGGGTCTTGGTCTTGAACTTCTCGGTGAACAGCTTGCGCAGCTGGTCCTGGCCGTTGGGGTCGAGCTGGTTGGGCAGGCCCTCGGGCGAGATCTCCAGGCCCTGCAGCAGTTCGGCGTAGAACTGCGGCTCGATGCAGCCGACGGCCATGTACTTGCCGTCGGAGGTCTCGTAGGTGTCGTAGAACGCCATGCCGGTGTCGAGCAGGTTGGTGCCGCGCTCGTCCGACCACAGGCCGACGCCCTTCATGCCCCAGATCATGTGCGAGAGCGCGAGCGCGCCGTCGATCATGGCGGCGTCGATGACCTGGCCCTTGCCGGAGTTCTGGCGTTCCACCAGCGCGGCCAGGATGCCGAAGACCAGGAACATGGAACCGCCGCCGAAGTCGCCGACCATGTTCAGCGGCGGGACCGGCCGCTCGCCCTTGCGGCCGATGGCGTTCAGCACACCGGTGAGGGAGATGTAGTTGATGTCGTGGCCCGCGCGGTCGGCCATCGGGCCGTACTGGCCCCAGCCGGTCATGCGGCCGTAGACCAGGCGCGGGTTGCGCTCCAGCGCGGCGTCGGGGCCCAGGCCCATGCGCTCGGTCACGCCGGGGCGGAAGCCCTCGAGCAGCACGTCGGCCTTCTCGATGAGGCCGAGCACCTTCTCGATGTCGGCCGGATCCTTGAGGTTGGCCTCGACGATGGTGCGGCCGCGCCACTGCGGGCGTTCCATGAAGCCGGGCAGCATGCCGGGCCGCTGGACCCGGACCACGTCGGCGCCGAGGTCGGCGAGCAGCAGTGCCGCGTGCGGACCGGGGCCGATGCCGGCCAGTTCAACAACCCGGATGCCCGCGAGCGGGCCCTGCTTGGCGGTGGATGGAGTGCTCACGCCCTACCTCGGTTCGTCGTCGAATGCTGCGCACCGGCTCACCCGCCGGTGTTGACGCTATGACAATAACGCGAAGGTTCGGCAGCGCGGAGGGCGCGGCCTATCGATCGATGCGGGGCAGCGGGAGCGTGGCCGGGTGCTGGGGAGCGGGCAGTTCCGAGCGCGGCAGCCGCAGCGTCGGCGGTTCCCCGGTCGAGCGGTTCGCGGCCGGGTCCTCGAAGTCGCGGACCTTGGCGGGCAGCCCGTAGAAGGCGCGGGCATTGTCTTCCAGGACCTTGTGCAGATCCGAGCCCACCGAGTCGGCGAGCAGGGAGATGTCGGCGTCGCGGAAGGGCCGCCCGGCCCGGGTGCCCGGCAGGTCGGTGCCGAACATCAAGGCTTCGGGGTTGACCGTGTGGATCTTGCGCAGGGCCGAGCCGACATTCATGGCCACCCGCCCGAAGCCGGAGGCCTTCACCTTGGCTCCCCGATCGACCAGGTTGAGCAGGTACGGCAGGCAGTCGTCGGACATGCCCAGGTGGTCGATGGACAGCTTGGGCAGCTTGGTGATGACCGGTTCCAGCGAGCCCAGCATGGACCCGTCGATGTAGAGCTCGACGTGCCACCCGGCCAGTTCGTAGGCGCGCAGGGCCAGCATGGTGAGCCCGACGATGTCGCCGCCCGCCCGCTTGAGGTTGAACCGGATGGCCCGCACCCCGGCCTTGCTCAGCGCGAGGATCTCGGCGTCGCTCGCGTCGACGTGCAGGTTGGTGACGCCGACCCAGCCCTCGCCGAGTTCGGCGAGGGCGGCCAGCAGATAGCTCTGATCGGTGCCCTGGAAGGACCCGCTGACCACCGCGCCACCGTCGATATCGAAGCGGGACATGCGCTTGCGATAGTCGGCGATGGTGTACGGGTCGGGCAGGTAGCCCTCGTTCTCGACCAGCGGGAACCGCGGATCGAAGATGTGGAGATGGGCGTCGAACACGTGATCAGCATGCCTCAGAACGGTGACAAGTGTGGACAACCTTGTCCGGCAGGCGGATTCACGCTGGTCAGGACGTCGGGTCGATAACCGCTCAGGAGGCCTTGTCGGGCTCGGAGGCGGCCAGCATCTCGTCGCGCTCGACGACCTTGACCCGCTCGCGGCCCTGCGGCTCGCCGAGGGCGCGCTCGTGCGCGTCCAGGCGGTACCAGCCGGCCCAGGTGGTGAACGGGATGCCCTTGCCCTCGAGGAACTCGGTGACGGCCTCGAGCTCCGGCTTGGCGGCCGGGGCGAAGTTGGCGGCGTCGTCGAGCAGGCAGGCGATGGTCTCGTTGGCGTCGCCCTTGGTGTGGCCGATGAGGCCGACCGGGCCGCGCTTGATCCAGCCGGTGACGTAGGTAGCGGGCATGTAGCGAGCCGCGCCGTCGGCGTCCTCGTCGATGATCACGCGACCGGCCTCGTTGGGCACGGTGCCGGCCTGGTCGTCGAAGGGCAGGGCCGGGATGTTCTGCGAGAGGTAGCCCACCGCGCGGTACACGGCCTGGATGTCCCAGTCCTTGAATTCGCCGGTGCCCTTGCAGTTTCCGGTGCCGTCGAGCTGGGTGCGCTCGGTGCGCAGGCCCACGACCTTGCCGTCCTCGCCGAGGATCTCCGAGGGGTTCTCGAAGAAGTGCAGGAACAGCTTGTGCGGGCGGTCGCCGACGTCGCGGATGGCCCACTGCTCGAGGGTGTTGCAGATCATGTCGACCTGCTTGGAGTGCCGGCGCGCGGCCTCGGAGCCCTCGTCGTAGTCGATGTCCTCGGGGTCGACGATGACCTCGATGGTCGGCGAGTGGTCGAGCTCGCGCAGCTCGAGCGGGGTGAACTTGGCCTGCGCGGGACCGCGGCGGCCGAACACGTGCACCTCGAGCGCCTTGTTGGCCTTGAGGCCCTCGTAGACGTTCGGCGGGATCTCGGTCGGCAGCAGCTCGTCGCCGGTCTTGGCGAGCACGCGCGCCACGTCGAGGGCGACGTTGCCGACGCCGAGGACGGCGACCTTCTCCGCGTCCAGCGGCCAGGTGCGGGCGACGTCGGGGTGGCCGTCGTACCAGGACACGAAGTCCGCGGCGCCGTAGGAGCCGTCCAGGTCGATGCCCGGCACGCCCAGCGCGCGGTCGGCGTTGGCGCCGGTGGAGAAGATGACCGCGTCGTAGAACTGCTGCAGGTCCTCGAGGGTGATGTCGACGCCGTAGTCGATATTGCCGAGCAGGCGGACCTGCGGCTTGTCGAGCACCTTGTGCAGCGCGGTGATGATGCCCTTGATGCGCGGGTGGTCCGGCGCCACGCCGTAGCGGATCAGGCCGAAGGGCGCGGGCATGCGCTCGTAGAGATCGATGCTCACGTCCGCGTCGGACTTCATCAACGCGTCGGCGGCGTAGATGCCGGCCGGTCCTGCGCCCACGATCGCAATGCGTAGCGGGCGGGTCGCTGCACTCTGTTCGGTCATTCTTCCGCGCACCCTTTGGGTCGAAACTAACTTGCCGTCAAAACTCAGCCGTCGCTCTTAGCTTAGGCTAAGTTGACGCTCTGGCCTCGGCGGCCTCCGTTGGCCCCCGACGCTGCAGCGTTGCTGCGTAGTCTTGCTATTCCCGCGCTGGGGCGGGAAATTCTGCTGATTCTATCGATGGCACGCGGCGGCCCGCACAAGGGGACCAGGCATGATCTACCCATGAGCGACGCCGAGGAGACCCCGATCCGGATCGACCAGAACGAGACCCGCAGCATGTGGCCGTTCCTGGTGGCGGCGGGAATCATCGCGGTGGTGATCATGGGAATCGTGATCGCGTCGGTCGTGTCGCCGGTTGAGAAGAATGTCACAGATTCCGATCGGCTCTCGCTGGCGGCGACCAAGTTCGTGATGGCCCGCAACGACTCCGGGAAGTACGACCCGATGCTGTCCTGCAAGGGATTCGACGAGAACGCCTCGCCGCTGAAGGCGGCCACCGCGACCGGCGGCTCGATCGCCTTCGACAAGCTGACCGACGCGTCCGTCACGGGCGACCAGGCCACCGCGCAGGTCACGTTCACCGTCGCCGGGGCGCCGTCGACGTCGACGTGGCACTTCGCCAAGGAGAATTCCCGCTGGTTGGTCTGCAATTCGTGACAACGGCCGAATACCTCACTGGGGTTTGACAGTGGGGACGGTTCTTCGGCAATCTCAATCCCAGGTCATGAGTACCAGCGCCAAGCCCCGGCTGGCTGGTCGGCAACCCTCCTCCGCGGTGGGGTGCTCCGGGTGACGACCTGGCCTCGCATCGGACAGCGGTGCGGCAAGTGCGGATTCTCAGGAGGTACAAGTGAGCTACGCAGGTGACATCACGCCCAAGCAGGCGTGGGAGTTGTTGCGCGACAACCCCGATGCGGTCCTGGTGGACGTGCGCACCGAGGCCGAGTGGCGGTTCGTCGGCGTGCCCGACACCAGCGGCATCGGCCGTCCGACCGCGCTGATCGAGTGGGTCGACGTCACCGGTACCCCCAATGCCCGGTTCACCGACCTGCTGAAGCAGTCGCTGGCCCACCGGACCCCGGACTCGGACGCGCCCGTCATCTTCATCTGTCGCTCCGGCCAGCGTTCGATCGGCGCGGCCACCGCCGCCACCACACTCGGCATCACCCCCTCGTTCAATGTGGTCGACGGCTTCGAGGGTGCTCTCGACGGCCAGGGCCACCGCGGCAGCACCGGCTGGCGCGCCGACGGACTTCCGTGGAGGCAGTCATGATCACCGGCGGCTCTTTCGAGAAACCGCTCCCCGAGGGCGTCGGCCCCGGCACCCAGGCGGTGCGCGGCGGCACCCGGCGTTCCGGCTTCGACGAGACCTCCGAGGCGCTGTTCCTCAATTCGGGTTTCGTCTACGAGAGCGCCGAGGCGGCCGAGGCCTCCTTCACCGGCGATATCGAGCACTTCGTGTACTCGCGCTACGGCAACCCGACGGTCGCCATGTTCGAGGAGCGGCTGCGCCTGATCGACGGCGCGGAAGCCTGTTTCGCGACCGCGTCGGGCATGTCGGCGGTGTTCACCGCGCTGGGTGCGCTGCTGTCCGCCGGTGACCGGCTGGTCGCGGCGCGCAGCCTGTTCGGCTCCTGCTTCGTGGTGGCCAACGAGATCCTGCCGCGCTGGGGCGTGGAGACGGTGTTCGTCGACGGCGAGGACCTGAACCAGTGGGAGCAGGCGCTGTCCGTCCCCACCCAGGCCGTCTTCTTCGAGACCCCCTCGAACCCGATGCAGACCCTCACCGATGTGCGCGCGGTCTCGGATCTGGCGCACGCGGCGGGCGCGAAGGTGGTGTTGGACAACGTCTTCGCCACCCCGCTGCTGCAGCGCGGCTTCGATCTGGGCGCGGACATCACCGTCTACTCGGGCACCAAGCACATCGACGGCCAGGGCCGGGTGCTCGGCGGCGCGATCCTGGGTCCGCGGGACTACATCGACGGCCCGGTGAAGAACCTGATGCGCCACACCGGTCCGGCGCTGAGCCCGTTCAATGCCTGGACCCTGCTCAAGGGTCTGGAGACGATGCCGCTGCGCCTGCGCCAGTCGGTGGACTCGGCGTTGAAGATCGCCCAGTTCCTGGAGTCGCATCCGGCGGTGGCGTGGGTGAAGTACCCGTTCCTGTCCTCGCATCCGCAGTTCGAGCTGGCCAAGCGCCAGATGTCGGGCGGCGGCACGGTGATCACCTTCGAGCTGAAGGCCGGCGACAACGAGGCCAAGAAGCGCGCGTTCGAGGTGCTGAACCAGCTGCGGATCATCGACATCTCCAACAACCTCGGTGACGCGAAGACGCTGATCACCCACCCGGCCACCACCACCCACCGGGCGATGGGGCCGGAAGGCCGTGCGGCCGTGGGCATTACCGATGGCGTGCTGCGCGTCTCCATCGGTCTGGAGGACGTGGAGGACCTCCTCGACGACCTGGATCACGCGCTGAGCTGATCCGAAGACCACTCCACGAAGGGCCGGAACCCGCTGGTTTCCGGCCCTTTCGCTGTTCCGCGGGCTCGGCACAACCCTGCGTGTACCGACATGCTGATCGGGTCCTTTCGGAGGTGGTGTCGCCGACGGAAGGTCCCGGCGACGACACCACCGTGTACCGGTCAGGGAACGTCCGCTATTGATGGCAGCCTGGTGGCCATGCCGACCGCGTCTTCGAAGGTGACCTCCGCCGCCTGTTCTCGCTGCTGTCGTTGCCGCAGGCTCGCCGTGACTGGGCTGCGTCGCTGCTCGACCAGCGGCTGGCGGTGAGCGACCGGACGGTTCGCCGCGGCAGCGGAAGAACTGGCGCCGCTCGCGCGGGTCCTCAAGCCAGGCCGGCCGCCGCGAAGTGGGTGGTCAGCCGGTGCACGAAATCGAGGATATGAGGTCGCTCATCGTCGGATCGGGTACCTGCATACCAGGTTCGGGTGTCACCTCGGTGTCCGATCCGCACGGCGGCGATCTCGCCGCGTGACAGGTAGGGCGCGATCAACCAGGAGGGCAATATCCCGACGCCCTCACCCGC
Organism: Nocardia sp. NPDC059764; assembly: GCF_042732555.1. Taxonomy (NCBI): domain Bacteria; kingdom Bacillati; phylum Actinomycetota; class Actinomycetes; order Mycobacteriales; family Nocardiaceae; genus Nocardia; species Nocardia sp. NPDC059764. The sequence continues at coordinate 32,580 of NZ_JBHWHH010000047.1, read as the reverse complement.
TGCGACGAGTTCCACGACAAGTTCGGTGAGCATGGGCACCAGGGTGATCCGCTCCGGCCGCGCGCCTGCCGGGATCGGCAGCGGGGTCGCGTGGGGGCGGCTCTGGTCGTAGCTGTCGTACAGGATCAGGTTCTCGGTGGCGAAATCCCGTGCGGTCACGTGTTTCCGGGTGACCCAGCGGTGCCCGGGCGCCACCACCGCCAGCATCTCGTCGTCCATGAGGGTCGTGAGCCGTACTCGCTCGGCGGATGGGCCCAGCTTGGTCAGCACCGCCACATCGATGCGTTGCGCCACCAGGGCTTCCGCCAGATCGTCGTCGCTGACCGTCACCATCCGGACCATGGTGTCGGGACTGGCTTGCCGCATGTCCCGCATGATCGGCGTCAGCCAGGACACGGTCGTCGCGCACTGCGTGGACAACCGGATGTGCCGATCCCCGCTACGCGCCACCTCCCGCACCTCCCGTTCGGCTGCCGCCAGATCCGCCAGGATGCGGGAGGCGCGTGGCAGCAGTCGCGCTCCCGCCTGATTCGGCACCAGCCGCCGCCCCACCCGATCGAAAATCGGTGTGCCCAAACGTTCTTCCATGCGCAGCAGTCGCTGACTGAGCGCGGGCTGGCTCACGTACAGCAGACCGGCCGCCTGCTGCAGGGTGCCGCCGCCGGCCAATGCGTCCAGGAGTTCCAGATCCCGGATATCCAGATCCATAAGCTGAGTCTAGTAATATCCGCAAAAGTGCGTCGTGGACTTATATGCCGGGGCGTTCGAAGCTCGAAGCATGACAACTTCTTCACGCACCGCGATAGTCACCGGCGGTTCCAGCGGTATCGGATTCGCCGTCGCGGCGGCCCTGCTCGAGCGCGGCGACAACGTCGTGATCAGCGGCCGTGACGCGGCCAAGCTCGCCGCCGCGGCCGAGGCGCTCGACGCCGGAGCCCGCCTGCACCACATCGTCGCCGACCTCAACGATCCGATGTCCGGCGCGGCCCTGGTCGATACGACCGTCGGCGCTTTCGGCGCCGTCGATATCCTGGTCAACAACGCGGGCACCTTTACCTCGGCCCCTTTCCTGGACGTCACTCCCACCGATCTCGATCACTTCCTCGACGGCAACCTGCGCGGCACCTACCTGATCACCCAGGCCGTGGCCCGCCGGATGATCGAGCAGGCGCGCGGGGGCGCGATCGTGAACATCACCACTGTCCTGCTCTCTCACGCCATCGGCGGTTTCCCCGCCAGCGCCCCCCTGGTGTCCAAGGGCGGGGTCCGCGCGCTCACCGTCGCCCTGGCGGCCGAACTCGCGCCCTACGGCATACGGGTGAACGAGGTCGCGCCCGGCATCGTGCGCACTCCCCTGCACGCGGCCATCGATGTCGACGCCCTCGGACCGCTCGCCGTACTCGATCGGGTGGCCGAACCCACTGAAATCGCCGATTCCGTCCTGCACCTCACCGATGCGGCTTTCCTCACCGGCGCCCTCCTGGCCGCCGATGGCGGTTTCGTCACCACCCGCGCTTGACGACCTTCACTCGAAAGGATCCGAAATGCCTTACGTCAATGTCAGAGTCACCCGCGAAGGCGTCACCCCGGCCCAGAAGGCCGAGATCATCGCACGCATGACCGATGTCCTGGTGGAGGTCCTCGACAAGGACCCGCGCACCACCTTCGTCGTGATCGACGAGGTCGCGCTCGCGGACTGGGGTGTGGGCGGGGTGCCCGTCACGGAATACCGTGCGCGACAGCATGACTAACGGGGCTGAGTCCCACACGCACGCCGGACCGCGGCCGCTTCCAGCATCGTCGCGGTGTTCGATGCGGTGTTCGATACCCGCGACGATCCGCAGAGTCTTGTCGGTCCTTCCGGTGTGGGCCGGGGCATGGCCACCGCGATACGCGATCCTGACGGCCTTCCCGCACCCGTTCTCGACGGCGTCGCGCTGGAGCTGATCGGCGGCGGCGGAGTGCTTGTCGGTTGCGCGCGGGTCGCGACCATGCGTCATGGCGCATCTCGCGATCATTGACAGCATGCTGTCAAACATGACAGCATGCTGTCATGATGAAAACAGTGCACATGGCCGTCTACGACACCTTCTCCGACTGGGAGGTCGGGCACGCCACCGCGCACATCAATCGCGAACTGTGGCACTGTGATCCAGGGACCTGGCAGGTCGAGACCGTCGCTGTCAGCGCGGATCCGGTCACCTCGATGGGCGGCATGCGGATCCTGCCGGACCTCGTCCTCGACGATCTGTCGCCCGCCGACAGCGCGATGCTGATCCTGCCCGGACTCGAGACCGGGCACGCGCCCGAGATGTTGGCAGCCTTCGCGCGCAAGGCCCGGGAGTTCCTGGCCGTGGGTGTTCCGGTCGCGGCCATCTGCGGCGCGACCTTCGGACTGGCGCAGGAGGGGCTGCTGGACGATCGGCGGCACACCAGCAACGACCCCGGATACCTTGCCTACAGCGGATATTCGGGCGGCGAGCACTACGTATCGGAAACCGCGGTCACCGACGGCGACCTGATCACCGCGACGGGCACCCGCCCGGTCGATTTCGCCCGCGAGATCTTCGCTCGCCTGGGCATTTTCGAACCGCGGGTGCTGGAGTCCTGGTACAAGCTCTACGGAAACAACGATCCTGCGGGCTTCTACGAGCTGTTCGAGTACCAGCAGCAGCGCGCGGCCGTTACCCGGTGACCCGCACCGCGCAGCAGCTGCTCGGGACCGCAGCCGTCACCTCGTTCAAGCTGAACGGCCAATTCCTCGCCATCGCCGAGGAATTGGCGAAGCCGTCCGGCATCACCGTGGCCTGGTGGCAGGTGCTCGGCGCGATCGTGCGCCAGCCGCTGCCGGTGGCGGGCATCGCCCGCGAGATGGGCATCACTCGGCAGAGCGTGCAGCGCATCGCGGATGTGCTGGAGGGCAAGGGATTCGTCGAGTACAAGCCGAATCCGGCGCATCGGCGCGCCAAACTGGTGGCCATCACCGAGTCCGGTCACGACGCGGTCCGCGCGATCGATCCGCAGCACGCGGCCATGGCGAAACGTCTTGTCGCGCAGGTCGGCAGGGGCGAGCTGGAGCGGATCGTGGACGCGCTCACCGCCTTGTCGGCCGCCCTCGACGCGCTCGAGGGCCCGAGACCGGCTGACTACAGTGCGCCCGGCTGACTACAGTGCGAACGGGTCCTTGGTCTTGCCGACCAGCGAGGCGACCGACGGCAGGATGGCGGTCGGGCGGTACGGGAACTGCTCGACCAGGGCGGGCGTGGAGATGCCGGTGGTGACCAGGATGGTCCGCATGCCCGCCTCCAGACCGGAGATGACGTCGGTGTCCATGCGGTCGCCGATCATGACGGTGGACTGCGAGTGCGCGCCCAGCCGGCGCAGCGCCGAGCGCATCATCAGCGGGTTGGGCTTGCCCACGTAGTACGGCTTCTTGCCGGTGGCCTGGGTGATCAGGGCCGCGACCGAGCCGGTGGCCGGGAGGATGCCCTCGCGCGAGGGCCCGGTGGCGTCGGGATTGGTGGCGATGAAGCGCGCGCCGGCCGCGATCAGGCGGATGGCGGTGGTGATGGCCTCGAACGAGTAGGTGCGGGTCTCGCCGAGCACCACGTAGTCGGGGTTGGAATCGGTGAGGACGTAACCGATTTCGTGCAGCGCGGTGGTGAGCCCGGATTCGCCGACCACGTAGGCGGTGCCGTCGGGCCGCTGGTCCTTCAGGAAGGTGGCGGTGGCCAGGGCGGAGGTCCAGATGGATTCGACGGGGATGTCGAGGCCGGTGTGCTGGAGCCGGGCCTGCAGGTCGCGCGCGGTGTAGATGCTGTTGTTGGTGAGCACCAGGAACGGGATCTGGTTGTCGCGCAGTTCGGCGAGGAACTCGTCGGCTCCGGGTACCAGGTGGTTCTCGTGCACCAGGACGCCGTCCATGTCAGTGAGGTAGGAGAGGATCGGTTCTTGGCTCGAGTTGGTCACGCGCATATTCTCCGCTATCCGCGGATCGAAAGCTCATATATTCCTGCGGTGTGACCGCTGCCGCACCGTCTTCCGGTGCTGACTAGGGTGCGAAGGAGGCCGTTCGCGCCGACCGGCGCGAGCGCAGCATGGCGACAGGAGTGCCCAGGTGAAGGACCTCAAGCTCGGTTACAAGGCGTCCGCCGAACAGTTCGGCCCGCGTGAGCTGGTGGAGCTCGCGGTGGCGGCGGAGGAGCACGGCCTCGACAGCGCCACGGTCTCCGACCATTTCCAGCCGTGGCGGCACAATGGCGGGCACGCCCCGTTCTCGCTGGCCTTCCTGGCCGCGGTGGGGGAGCGCACCCATCGGATTCAGCTCGGCACCTCGGTGCTGACCCCGACCTTCCGCTACAACCCGGCGGTGATCGCGCAGTCGTTCGCCACCCTGGGCTGCCTGTACCCGGATCGCATCATGCTGGGCGTCGGCTCGGGTGAGGCGCTCAACGAGATCGCGACCGGTTTCCAGGGCGAGTGGCCGGAGTTCAAGGAGCGGTTCGCCCGGCTGCGCGAGTCGGTGGAGCTGATGCGCGCGCTGTGGACCGGCGAGCGCGTGGACTTCGACGGCCAGTACTACAAGACCGTCGGCGCCTCCATCTACGACGTGCCCAAGGGCGGCATCCCGGTGTACATCGCGGCGGGCGGCCCGCTGGTGGCCCGGTACGCGGGGCGCGCGGGTGACGGTTTCATCTGCACCTCGGGCAAGGGCATGGACCTGTACACCGAGAAGCTGATGCCCGCCGTCGCGGAGGGCGCGGCCAAGGCGGGCCGTTCGGTCGACGACATCGACCGCATGATCGAGATCAAGATCTCCTATGACACCGATCCCGCTCTGGCGCTGGAGAACACGCGCTTCTGGGCCCCGCTCTCGCTGACCGCGGAGCAGAAGCACTCCATCACCGACCCGATGGAGATGGAGGCCGCCGCCGACGCGCTGCCGATCGAGCAGATCGCCAAGCGCTGGATCGTGGCCAGCGACCCGGATCAGGCCGTCGAGCAGATCAAGCCCTACCTCGACGCGGGCCTGAACCACCTGGTCTTCCACGCCCCGGGCCACGACCAGCGCCGCTTCCTCGACCTGTTCGAGCGCGACCTGGCTCCCCGCCTCCGCGCGCTCGGTGTTTGATTGTCCTCCGCTTCGCTACGGGCGGGTTCGGGGCGCCGGAGGTCTCGTTCTTCCCTCCCTCCGCTCCTCCAAGGCGCGGGTCTATGGAGCCGTTCGCTCCCCCGCTCCCCTCGGTCCAGAACGAGCGCTCCGCCTCCCCGCGCTTGCGCCCCGAACACCGGGTGGGCCGCACGTAACTGGACGTGAGGTGGTCTCCATCGGGGACGGGCATCGAACCCGCATGCCCGTCCCCGCGGAAAAGGGCGCATAACGGTCGGTAGGCTTTCGGCCATGGCTGCCACACCGGTCTCCAGTGTGTATATCGCGTCGCCCGAGGGCGACACCGGAAAGTCGACGGTCGCGCTCGGCGTCCTCCAGGCCTTGGCGGCCACCACCCCGCGGGTGGGCGTGTTCCGGCCGATCACCCGGTCCGCCACCGCCCGGGACTACATCCTCGAACTGCTGCTCGAGCATTCGACCGCCGACGTCGACTACGACCAGGCCATCGGCGTCACCTACGAGCAGGTGCACACGGACCCGGACGCGGCGATCAGCGAGATCGTCATGCGCTATCACGATGTCGCCAAACACTGCGACGCCGTGCTCATCCTGGGTTCGGACTACACCGATGTGGCCAGCCCCAGCGAACTGCGGTTCAACGCCCGCATCGCGGTCAACCTGGGTGCGCCGGTGCTGCTGGTGGTGCGCGGAATCGGCCGCACCCCCGACGAATTGGGCCAGCTGGTGGAGCTGTGCCGCAGCGAACTGGTGGCCGAGCACGCCAAGCTGGTGGCGGTGATCGCCAACCGCTGCGAGCCCGACCAGCTGGAGGCCGACGCCCAGGCCCTGGCCAAGGCGTGCGCGGTGCCGTCCTGGACGCTGCCGGAGGTGCCGCTGCTGCAGGCCCCCACCATGGAGGAGCTGCGCGAGGCGATCGACGGCGAGATCTACAGCGGCGACCCGGAACTCATGCACCGTGAGGCGCTGGATGTGATGGTCGGCGGCATGACCGCCGAGCACATTCTGGAACGTCTCACCGACGGCGTCGTGGTCATCTCGCCCGGCGATCGCTCCGACGTGCTGCTCGCCCTGGTGAACGCCCATGAGGCGGAGGGTTTTCCGTCGCTGGCGGGCATCATCATGAACGGCGGCATGCTGCCCGATCCGGCGGTGGCCCGGTTGATGGCCGGCCTCAAGCCGCGGTTGCCGATCCTGTCCACCGACCTGCGCACCTTCGATGCCGCCAAGGCCACCGCGTTGACCCGCGGCCGGGTCTCGCTGTCCAGTATGCGCAAGGTGGACACCGCGCTGGCGTTGATGGAGGAGCGGGTCGATCCGCGGGAGCTGTTGCGGCAGATCGAGATCCCCATTCCGAATATCGTGACCCCGCAGATGTTCGAGTATCAGCTCATCGAGCGGGCCCGGGGCGACCGCAAGCGCATCGTGCTGCCCGAGGGCGACGACGACCGCATCCTGCGCGCCGCGGGCCGGGTGCTGCAGCGCAAGATCGCCGACCTCACCATTCTCGGCGACGAGGCCGCGGTGCGCGGTCGCGCCGCCGAACTGGGCGTGGACATCGACGCCGCCGAGGTGCTCGATCCCCAGACCTGCCCGCTGCGTGACGAATTCGCCGAGGAGTACGCCCGCCTGCGCGCCCACAAGGGCATGACGGTGGAGCGGGCTCGCGAATACATGGGCGACATCTCGTATTTCGGCACCATGATGGTGCACATGGGGGTCGCCGACGGCATGGTGTCGGGTGCGGCGCACACCACCGCGCACACCATCCGCCCGTCCTTCGAGATCATCAAGACCGAGCCGGGCGTGTCCACGGTGTCGAGCGTGTTCCTCATGTGCCTGGCGGATCGGGTGCTGGTGTACGGCGACTGCGCGGTGGTGCCGGACCCGACCTCGGATCAGCTGGCCGATATCGCCATCTCGTCGGCGCGGACCGCCGCCCAGTTCGGCATCGACCCGCGGGTGGCCATGCTCTCCTATTCGACGGGAGAGTCGGGCACCGGCGCGGATGTCGACAAGGTGCGCGACGCCACCAAGTTCGTGCACGATCGCGCGCCGGAGCTGCTGGTGGAGGGCCCGATCCAGTACGACGCGGCGATCGAGCCCGCGGTGGCCAAGACCAAGCTGCCGAATTCCGTGGTGGCCGGGCAGGCGACGGTGTTCATCTTCCCGGACCTCAATACCGGCAACAACACCTACAAGGCCGTGCAGCGCAGCGCGGGCGCGGTGGCGATCGGCCCGGTGTTGCAGGGTTTGAACAAGCCGGTCAATGATCTGTCGCGGGGCGCGCTGGTCGCCGACATCGTGAACACGGTCGCGATCACCGCGATTCAGGCGCAGCAGGAGGCGTAAATGAAGGTCCTGGTGATCAATTCGGGTTCCTCGTCGATCAAGTACCAGCTGCTGGAGCCCGCCACGGCCGACGTGTGCGCGCACGGCATGGTGCAGCGCATCGGCGAGGCGGTCGAGCCGGACTCGGTGACCGTCGAACATCACACGGGCGAGAAGACTTTCGAGTACCAGGGCTCGATCGCCGATCACGCGCAGGGCCTGCGGGTGGTGTTCGACCTGTTCATCGCGAGTGGCCAGGATCTGGCGCACGCCGATCTGGGCGCGGTCGGGCATCGGGTGGTGCACGGCGGCGAAGTGTTCTACGAGCCGACGCTCATCACCGACGACGTCGTGCAGGCCATCACCGACCTGTCCGCCCTGGCGCCGCTGCACAATCCGCCGAACGTGATCGGTATCGAGTCCGCGCGGGCGCTGTTGCCGCAGGTGCCGCAGGTCGCGGTGTTCGACACCGCCTTCTTCCACAATCTGCCCGCCGCCGCCAAGACCTACGCCATCGACGCGGAAACCGCCGCGGCGCACGGGGTCCGCAAATACGGGTTCCACGGCACCTCGCACGACTACGTGTCCGGGCAGGCGGCGGAGTTCCTCGGCAAGGATCGCGCCGAGCTGAACCAGATCGTGCTGCACCTGGGCAACGGCGCGTCCGCCTCCGCTATTCGCGCGGGGCAGGCGGTGGATACCAGCATGGGTCTGACGCCGTTGGAGGGCCTGGTCATGGGCACCCGGTCCGGGGATCTGGATCCGGGCATCATCTTCCACCTGATCCGCACCGCGGGCATGGATGTCGACGATGTGGACGCCCTGCTCAACCGGTATTCCGGGATCAAGGGCCTGTCCGGGGTCAATGACTTCCGCGAGCTGGGCCGTCTGATCGAAACCGGCCATCCCACCGCGAAACTCGCGTTCGATGTCTACATCCACCGGTTGCGGCGCTACATCGGCGCGTACCTGATCGAGCTGGGCCGGGTGGACGCGATCACCTTCACCGCCGGGGTCGGCGAGAACGACGCCCGGGTGCGCGCGGAGGCTATGGCCGGACTGGAGCGCTACGGCATCCGGATCGACGCGGACTGGAATATCGCGAAAGACCGGACCGCGCGCCGTATTTCGGCCGACGACTCGGAGATCTCGGTGCTGGTGGTGCCGACCAATGAGGAGCTCGCCATCGCCCGCGCGGCCGCGCAGCTGGTCGGCTGAGGCTCCCTCACGAAAACATCATGATGCGGTTGGCACAGTGGTGCCCGGACCGGTTCCCGCCGGTCCACCGGAACCCGTGTCGCACCACGCACAACCGCGGTGGTGGCCGTAAATCCCTCGCCGGTCATCTGGTCTCAGGCTGCCCTCGAGACCGCCGCGGGCGGCACGGGACTCCTCCGGATTCCCTGAGACCGGCTGTCAGAACCAGGATTTGGCGCGCACCGCGTTGGCCAGGTCCACCAGCGCGTACCGGTGATTGCGTTCGGGCGCGGACCGGGCCAGCCCACGCAGCCCCGTCTCGATGCCGCGCCGCAGATCCCGCTCGGTGAACGGCGACCCGAACAGCGTGGAGCCGGCCGACTTCGGCTTGTTTCCCGCCTGCGCCCAGCCCAGCGCGATGCCCATCGACAGGATCCGCAGCTGTGCCGCGCGCCCCTCGCCCGGCGGCAGGTCCTGCACGCGCGCCGCCGCCACCCGGAGGGTCGACTCGTCCAGTTCCGCGGCCGGAGCGCAGGTCAGCAGCATGAGGATGGCCGTCATCCGGGCTTCCGCGTAATGCCGGGAGGCGGGCGGCACCTGGTCGAGGGCGTGCACCGCGGCGGTGATGTTCCCGGCCGCCGCGAGCTGCCGGGCCAGGCCGAACGCGGCGCTCACCACGCCCCGGTCGGTGCGCCACACGGTGGCGTAGTAGTTCTCGGCGAAGGAGCGCCATTCCTCGGGGTCCGGCGAATCCCAGTGCTGGAGGATGAGTTCCGCGGTGGCGGCGAGCGCCAGCTTGGGCGCGATCTCGCCGGGCAGCGCCTCCAGCACCGCGTCGAAGCGGGCGAAGGCGCGCTCGTACTCGAGTTCCAGCAGTTCGGTGAGCCCGAGATACCAGTCGATGCGCCAGTCCCAGGCGGGCGGCTCGGGTTCGTCGGTGAGCCGGGCCAGCAGCATGCGCGCGGCCGCGGGTTCGTTCAGGTCCAGGTGCGCGCGGGCCTCGGCGAGGGTGACCTCCAGTTCGAGGGTCTCGGGCGCGCCGCCGGGTTCGGCGGCCCCGCGCTGGCGGGCGTGCCGCAGCTCCTCGAGCGAGTGCCGGGGTTCGGGGTGGGCCGCGCCGGCCAGCAGCGGCGCGGACGGGTCGGCCGGATCGATGATGGGCACCGGCAGCGCGGCCACCACGTCACCGGGTTGCAGTAGGGTGTCGCGGCCGACGCCGTCGATGATGCCGTCGGTCTGGGCGATGAGTTCACCGGTGCCGAAGCTGGTGCGCGGCGGGCTGAACAGCGTCGACAGCTGCGGGTGCTCGTTGCCGGTCTCGGCGGCCAGGATCTCGCGCAGCACACCGGTGAGCTGGGCGGCCAGCACTCGCGCGGACGGGAAGCGGCGGTCCGGATCGGGGTCGGTGGCGCGCAGCAGCAGCCGGTAGAGGAACGGATGCTGGGCCAGCATCGGTTCGTCCTTGGGATCCGGGATGCCGTCGACGTACGCTCCGCGTTCCATCGGCAGGTGCAGGGTGAGCACGGCGAGCGCGCGGCCGACGGTGTAGATGTCGGAGGCCACGGTGGGGCCGGTGTGCGCGATCTCGGGGGCCTGGAATCCTCTGGTGCCGTACAGGTTTCCGTACGCCTCGAACTGGCTGACCGCGCCCAGGTCGATGAGCTCCACCCGGTCGGTGGTGATCATGATGTTGTCGGGCTTGAGGTCGTTGTAGGCCAGCCCCACCGAATGCAGATAGTCCAGGGCCGGAAGGATTTCCAGCAGGTAGGCGATGGCCACCGAGACGGGCATGCGGGCGGGCGCGTAGTGGTCGAGCAGGTGGCGCAGCGAATACCCGCCCACGTACTCCATCACGATGTAGCCGATCGGCGTCCCGTCCGGGCCCGGATGTTCCACGAAGTTGTGGATCTTCACGATGCTCGGGTGCACCACTTCGGCGAGGAACTGCCGTTCGGCCAGCGCGACCGCCTGCGCTTCGGCGTCACCGGCGTGCAACAGGCCCTTGAGCACCACCCAGCGGTCGCTGACATTGCGGTCGATGGCGAGGTAGATCCAGCCCAGGCCGCCGTGCGCGATGCAGCCCTGGATCTCGTACTGGCCCGCCACCCGGTCGCCGGGGTAGAGGGACGGCCGGAAATCGTAGGGGGCGCCGCAGGTTTGGCAGTCGCCCGCCGTGGTGGACGGCAGCGTCGGGGTGGCCCGGCCGACCGGTTTGCCGCAGCGCCAGCAGAAGCGGCGGCCCTCGGCGACCACGGGATCGTCGAGCACCGCCTGCTCCGGATCCACCGGCTCCACGGTCGGGATCGGCACCAGGCCCGCGCCGAGCCGCCGCACCACCGGGCGCGGGCGAGCCATGCGCGCGGTGCGCTGGGACGGGCGGGTGGGGGTGCGCGGTTCGCCCTCCGAGACCGGAACCTCGTCCGCCGGGGGAACTTCCGGTTCGTCCTCGATGCGCGGCGCGCGCTGGGTCAGCTCGGTGCGCGGGGTGGCCTGGGTCGCGTCGGGCTGCCGGGTGGTGACCTCGGTGCGGGCGGGCCAGTGCGGTCCGACGCTGGTGGCGTGGGTCGGGACGCCCTCGGCGTCGCCGCGGTCGGGGTGCTGCGGATCGGACGGAGTGCTCATCGTCAGTCCTGATACCTCGGGGGCGGCGGGATGGCGGCGTCGCCGAGTTCGGCGCTGAGCCAGCGGCGGTAGAGCCGGTTCCAGGTGCCGTCGGCGCGAATGCGTTCCAGGGTGCCGTTGACGAAGCGCACCAGATCGTCGGAGCCCTGCGAGATCCCGATCCCGTACTGCTCGGTGCTCAGGTTGGGCCCGACCACCTCGATGGCCGGATCCTGCTGGGCCAGCCCGGCCAGCACGGTGTCGTCGGTGCTGATCGCGTCGACCTGCCGCTGCTGCAGCACCACCAGGCAGTCGGCCCAGCTGGGGACGGTGAGGATGGAGACGGCGGGCTGGGTGCGCCGCACCAGGTCCAGGGAGGTGGTGCCGCTGACCACGCACAGCCGCTTCCCGGCCAGATCGGCGAGCCCGTTGATCCCGGAATTGCGCACCGCCAGCACGCGCTGATGCGCCTGCAGATAGGAGGTGGAGAACGTGACCCGTTGCCGCCGTGCGCAATTGATGGTCATCGTCTTGACCACGACGTCGACGGTGTGTTCCTGCAACGCCTTCTCGCGGTCGGCGGAGCCGAGGATCCGGTATTCGATGGCGCCCGGATCGCCGAGCAGGTCGCGGGCCAGTTCCCGGGCGATCTCCACGTCGAAGCCCGCCAGCGCCCCGGTGGTGGGGTCGCGGAAGCTGAACAGGTTGCTGCCCGGATCCAAGCCGACCAGCAGTCGGCCCCGGGCCCGGATGGCGTCGAGCGTGGGCCCGCTGCGCACGCCGGTGGGGCGCAGGCTGGCGGTGGGGTCGCCGCAGTCGGTCACCTCGGGCGGCGGGGTGGCCTGCGGCTGGGCCGCCACCGCACCGGAGGGTAGCGGCGGTTCGACGTAGCTGGGGACCCGGGTCGAGGGCGCGGGCGGGGGCGGGCTGTTGTCCCCGCAGGCGGCGGTGCAGGCCATGGCCGCGGTCAGGGCCGCCACGACCAGGGAACGGACCGGTCGGCTGGTCATCGGTACTCCCGCAGTCGCGGCCAGAGCCCGACGGCGATCAGCACGGCGGCGGCGGTGCTCAGCCCCAGCGCGCCGGGGCCGAGCAGATCCAGGGTGCGGGCGGCGTGGGATGTGTCGGCGCGCAACTGGTTCCGGGTGTCGGCGATGCCGTCGCCGAGCGCGCGGTCCAGGGCGTCGGTCTGGGCGGTGGCCTCGACCGCGCCCGGCCCGGTCGCGACCGCGGCCGCGCCGATGAAGTCGCCCTTCGAGAGGGCGTCGTTCATCCGTTGGTGGGCGGCCCGCCAGCGGTCCAGGGCGGCCGCCGCGGTCCTCACGTCACCACTGCCCGGCGCGTCGGATCGGTAGCCGGACAGGATGTTCCGCAGTTTCTCGATGGCCTGGTCGTAGGTGCGGTCGTAGTCGGCGCTGGTGTCGCGGCGCACCAGTTTCAGGGTTTCCGCGGTGCGGGCCTGCTGGGCGAGGATGCGGCTCTCGGTGAGCGCGGTCGTCGGCACGCTGCCCTTGTCGCGAGCGTGGGTGGTGTCGACGGCGGAGATGAAGCCCGCGATCACCGTCCAGGACAGCAGCACCACCATGGTCGCGGTGGCCAGCAGCAGTCCGAAGTTCAGCACCCGGTGCCAGCGCCGGAACAGGAACAGCTGGGCCGCGATCAGCGCCGCCACCGCCAGCAGCGGCAGCAGGATGGCGGGCCACGGCGGTCGCACGTGATTGCGCTGGGTCTCGGTGATGGCGGCGGCCCGGTGCTCCTGCAGTTCCTGCGCCATCGGCAGCACGGACTTCTGCATGAGGTTGGAGGCCTCGCTCAGATAGGCCGCGCCGACCGGCTGCCCACTGCGATTGTTGGCCCGCGCGGTCTCGACGATGCCGGTGTAGACCGGCAGTCCGGTCGCGATGCCGGTGCGCAGTTGGGCGTCGGTGTCGGCGTCGCCGCCGGTGGACTGCACCACCAGTTCGGCGGCGGCCTGGCCGACGGCCTGGTTGTAGCGGTCGCGGACCGGTTTCGTTTCCAGCCCACCGGAAATGAAGGCGGTGCCCGCGGAGGCGTCGGCCACCGACAGTGAGGTGTAGAGCCGCTGCGCCGAGTAGGCGTCGGGTTCGGACTGGTCGAGCAGGACGTCGAGCGCGTGTTGCCGATCGGTCACCGCGGTGGCGGTGACGATGCCCGCGGACAGGCACAGCGCGAGCAGAACCAGCCCGATCGCGATCAGCTTCGCGGGCGACGATTCGGCGAAGGCGCGCAGTTCAGTGGTAGCGAACCGTTCGCGCCACGCTGCCGCGGCGGCGCGCGGGGAAAGCTCGTCCAGCCGCAATTCCTCGGCTCGAGCCATCCTCACCTCCCACTGACCGAAATCGAACGACCGACTTGTTCCTGCCGGATGAGCTTATTGTGGATGTACCGCCGCCGTGACGCGGGAATCCCCGCGGTAGTTCTCGGCGCGGTCGGACGATGGGATTGCGAAGATGCGTGGTGACGGCGACGGGTGGGCGGAGAGCGCGGACGGCACCCGCCAATGGGGTCGTTTCGGGGCTGCTGGATTGTTGCTGCGTGCCCCGCTGGCCGATGGTGGTTCTGCAGTGCTGCTGCATCACCGGGCCGCCTGGACCCATCAGGGCGGTACCTGGGCGCTGCCCGGCGGCGCCCGCGACTCGCACGAGACCAGCGTCCACGCCGCGGTCCGCGAGGCCGAGGAGGAGGCGGGCATCGCGTCCGGCTCGATCCGGGTGCGCGGTTCCCGGGTGACGGCGACCGCGCCCAGCGGCTGGACCTACACCACGGTCATCGCCGACGCCGCCGACAGGCTGCGCACCCGCGGCAATCTGGAGAGCCAGGATCTGGTGTGGGTGCCCGAGGACGAGGTCGTGGACCGGCCCCTGCACCCCGGATTCGCCGCCGCCTGGCCCACCCTGCGCGCCACCCCCACCCGGGTCAGCCTGTCCGGGATCAGCGACAGCGGCGCGGTGGCGGCCGCGTTGCCGCGCACCCTGGATCTGGCCGAATTGGGTTTCCTGTGGCTGCGCTCCACCGGCGACGAGACCGGCCGCACCGCCCGGATCGGGGCCGCCGAACCCAGCCTGGAACAGACCGATTTGGCCGGAAATGTGTTGTTCCTCACTCTGGATCAGGTGTTGTCTTGAGGCGTGAGCGCGCGCGAGCTTCCCACGTACTGCCGGATCTGTGAGCCGCTCTGCGGCCTGATCGCCACCGTCGAGGACGGCAGGCTGGTGCGCTTGCGCGCCGATAAGGACCATCCGCTCTCCCGCGGCAACGCCTGCCCGAAGGGCATCGCCTTCGCCGAGATCCAGAACGACCCGGACCGGGTGCTGTATCCACTGCGGCGCACGGCCTCCGGCGAGTTCGAGCGGGTGTCCTGGGAGACCGCGCTCGACGAGATCGGCGAGCGGCTGCGCGCGCTGATCGGCGAGCACGGAATCGACAGTCTCGGCTGGTATTTCGGCAATCCGTCCACCTTCTCCTACTCGCACACATTGTGGATGGTGGGTTTCCAGCTGGCCGCCGGGCTGAAGCATGTGTATTCGGCGGGCTCGCAGGACATCAACAACCGCTTCGTGGCCAGCGAACTGCTCTACGGCTCGGCGACCTCGGTGCCGGTCCCCGATCTGGACCGCACCGACTTCCTGCTCATGCTGGGGGCGAATCCCCTTGTCTCGCACGGTAGTGCGATGAGCGTCCCGCGGGTCCGCGACAAGCTGACCGCGATCACCAAGCGCGGCGGCCGGGTGGTGGTGGTCGATCCGCGCAAGACCGAGACGGCGAAACTCTTCGAGCACGTCGGCATCCGGCCCGACGGGGATGCCTGGCTGCTGGCCGCGCTGCTCCAGGTGATCTTCGAGGAGGGCCTCCAGGACGAGCAGGCGCTCCGCCGTCAGGCCCGCGGCGTCCGCGAATTGCGCTCCGCCGTCAGCCGTTTCACCCCCGAGGCGACCGCCGGGATCACCGGCCTGGACCGCGACCTCGTCCGCACCCTGGCTCGTGATCTGGCCCGCGCCGACTCCGCCGCCGTCTACGGCCGCACCGGCACCTGCCTGGGCCGCCACGCCACCCTGGTGGCCTTCCTCATCGACGCGCTCGCGCTGGTCACCGGCAATCTCGACAAGCCGGGCGGCAGCGTCTTCGGCAAGGAGTTGGTGGCGGTCTCCGAACTGAGCGCCCGCCTGGGTTTCGCGGGCTACGGCCGCAACCACTCCCGGGTCGGCGGATTCCCCGACGTCCTGGGCACGTTCCCCGCCGCCATCATGGCCAAGGAGATCACCACCCCGGGCCCGGGCCGCCTGCGCGCCCTGTTCACCTCCGCGGGCAATCCGGTCTCCTCGGTTCCGAACGGCTGCGAACTCGCCGCCGCGCTCCCGGAACTGGACCTGTTCGTATCCATAGACCTCTATGTCAACGACACCAACCGGATCGCCGACTACATCCTCCCGGCGACCACGTTCCTCGAACGCGACGACATCCCGCTCCCGTTCACGGCGCTGTCCCCGACCCCGTACACCCAATACACCGAACGGGTCGTCGAACCGTACGGTGAGGCCCGCGAGGAATGGCAGATCATCGACGCCATCGCCACCCGAATCGGGGTGCAGCCCTTCGCCGTAGGCCCCGCCCGCCCGTTCGGCCGCGCGCTGAGTTCCCTGCGCCGCCGCGTCCCCGGGTTGGCGTCGGCCCGCCCGACCCCACCCCTCCTCGCCGATCTCGCCCTGCGTACCGGTCCCTACGGCGACCGCTTCGGCCTCCGCCGCGACGGCCTCAGCCTCCGCATGCTGCGCCGCCACCCCCACGGCGTAGTCCTGGCCGACAGCATCGCCACCGGCGTCCTGCGAAACATCGTGCGGCACACGGGTGGACGAGTCCGCCTGGACCCCGACGAGATCATCATCGAACTCCGCACCCTCACCGACCGCCCCGCCGACCCCACCTACCCCCTGCGCGTGATCGGCCTCCGCGAACTCAAGTCCCACAACTCCTGGATGCACAACGTCGAACCCCTCATGCGAGGGGACCGCGAACACGCCGCCCGCATCAACCCCAAAGACGCTGCGGTAGCCGGTATCTCGGACGGCGACCGCTGCAGGGTCACCTCCGCTCACGGTTCGATCGAGGTAACGGCCCGCCTCACCGAGGACCTGGCCATCGGCACGGTCGCCATTCCCCACGGCTGGGGCCACGCCGGCGGCTGGCACCGAGCCAACGCCGCCGGCGGCGCCAACGTGAACGACCTGATGTCAACCGATCTCGCCGACGTGGAACGCCTGGCCGGCATGGCCAACCTCAACGGCGTCCCGGTCCGCCTGGACCCGGTGAGCTGACCTCACAGCCCGGAGCAGCTGGAACCGGTCGAGTTCTGAGCGACCTGGACCCCGACCGGCGGGTTGGATCCGTCGCGGGTGAATGTGAGCGTCGAGGTGAGCCAGACCAGCCCGAGCTGGACGTTGTACCGGCCGCCGCCGCTCAGGGTGAAGTTGCCCAGGCTGCCCGGCACGTGCAGGCAGGATTCGGCGTAGACCACGACGAAGCTGCCGTCGGTCGGCACGAAGATGTTCTGGGCCTCACCCCACGCCTCGATCCGCAGGGCCTTGGCGCGCGTGGTGTGCTGACCGTCGGCGGGGTTGATCAGCCCGATGGCGGCGCCGGTCCCGTTCCACACCGTGATCATGACGACGGGCGTGGCGTCCGCCTGTGCCGGTTGCGCGTTCGCGGCTCCGAACGCGACCGCGATCAGCATGGCGACGGCGGCGAAGAGCCTGTTGAACCTCATGGTGCACTCCATGTTTCGAGTGCTCCGGCCGTGGTTCGCCGGAGTCACGCGGCAGACGGTAGCAGTCGATCGTCAATCTGAAACGCGAATGACTCTATTTTGGTAAAGCTGGAACAACTTGCGCCGCAGAGGATTCCGGTGCTGGTAGCTTCCCACCCCGAGACCCCGGCCACACCGGCCGGGCTCACCGTTGGAGAGCGCATTATGAAGATGTTCAAGCAGTTCCTCGCCGCCCTGTCCCTGGCCGCAGCCGCCGTGACCATGACAGCAGGTCCGGTACAAGCGACTCCGGACCTTCAGCCCGCCCAGGCGTCCCTGGTCTACGTCTGGATCCACAACAACACCGGCGCCGCCATCGGCATCATCAACCCCCAGGACTCCCATCACAACACCCGAGCCACCGCCCTCCCCATGGGCGCCTGGTCCAACCAGGCCATGTACGTCCTCTCCACCGGTTTCACCGTCATCTACGGCGAAACCTGCCTCGAGGTCCCCGGCAGCCTGCCCAAGACCACCAACTTCTACAGCACCCAATCCGACAACGGATTCACTCTGCGAAGCACCAATTACGATGTTGCCCTGGGCATCAAGAACAGCCTCGGCGGCGCCCTGATCATGACCCAGGAATACAGCAACCCCGAGAACAACGTCTACGTCAACCACGGCGTCTCCGGCGCCAGCTGCGCGGGCCTGTAACCCGCACCCTCCTGCTCCGCTATTCCCGTGCGGGGCAGGAGGATTCACGCGGCGGTCCCAGCGGCCTGACCATGTGATGCAGCGGATCGCGTGTCGACTGCGAGAACCCACGACGCTCGAGTGTTCGCGTTGTGGTCGCCGATGGGTGAATCGACCCTGGCGCGTCAGCCGGCACTGCCGCTGCCGATCTGTTTCGGTTCGCCGCTGCCGGTGGAGAGGAAGGTGGCGGAGAGCTGGGTGTCGCCCTGTTTGACGGTGACGCTGTGGACGCCGCCAGCGAAGAGGGGGACGCTGGCCCAGTAGTGCTTGCCGTCGATGGTGACCGGAGTGGCGGGGCTGCCCGGCATGAGTTTGCCGTTGTCGTAGAAGGACACGGGGGCGGTGCTGTCGACGTCCGCGGCGAGGTTGGATTGGGCGTCGCTGACCTGCTGGATCCAGATGCGGGTGACCGACGCCTGTGCGGGCGCGGCCGTGATGACACTGCCGACCGCGGTGGCGGTCAGCAGTAGCGCGCCGAATCCATTGCGTACCACAGAACTTGCGAGCATTGGCGACCTCCGAAGGATGCGGCGATCGGATTGATCACCATCGCAGCCGAACCTAGGTGATATCCGGATCTTTGAAATGCCGCCAGTTCCAATGGCACGACGGAAGCTCGCGCCGACCAACAGCACTCGAGATCGGTGCTATTGGTCGTTCTCCAGGATGCGCTGCTTGATCGCGCGGGCGGCGGCTCGAGGGTCGTCGGCGGCGGTGATGGCCCGGACGACGACGATTCGGGTGGCGCCGGCGGCGAGGACTTCGGGGAGGGTGTGCTCGTCGATGCCGCCGATGGCGAACCAGGGGCGGGTGGGGTGGGAGTCCGTGGTGGAGCGGACGAAGTCGAGGCCGGCGGGGGTGCGGCCGGGTTTGGTGGGGGTGGCGTAGACCGGGCCGGTGCAGAAGTAGTCGATGTGTTCGTCGATGGCGGCCAGACCGGCTTGGGCGCGGTTGTGAGTGGAGCGGCCCAGGACCACGTCGGGGCCCAGGATCTGGCGGGCGTACCAGGGCGGGAGGTCGCCCTGGCCGAGGTGGAGGACGTCGACGCCGGCGGCGAGGGCGATGTCGGCGCGGTCGTTGCAGGCGACCAGGGCGCCGTGGCGGCGGGCCACCGCCTTCAGTTCGGCGAGGGCGGCGAGTTCGGCCTTCGCCTCGAGCGGGCCGAACTGCTTCTCACCGGCGGAACCCTTGTCGCGGAGCTGGATGATGTCGACGCCGCCGGCGAGGGCCGCGTCGGCGAAGTCCGCCAGGTCGCCCCGGTCGCGGCGGGCGTCGGTGCACAGGTAGAGCCGCGCGGTGGCGAGGCGTTCCCGTGGGGTGGCGGGCCGGTTCGGGTGGGAGGGTTGCACAGGGGTGACGGTAGTCGCGCTACGGTTGTCGGGTCGAAACGACCCGAGGGAAAACGCCCGGTGTGGCGACTCGCGACATTTCCTCGCGGCCGATGTTTCGCATCGGATATATGCGGGTCCCCGGGAACGCGGGGACGAGTTAGGTGGATTCACATGCGGACTCTGGCCGTCGTCGGCGGCGGTGTGATCGGACTGTCGGTGGCCTGGCGGGCCGCCGGAGCGGGCTGGACCGTCACCCTCTTCGACCCGGCCTCGGGTACCGGATCCTCCTGGGTCGCGGGCGGGATGCTCGCGCCGCTGTCGGAGGGTTGGCCGGGGGAGGACGCGGCCCTCGCGTTCGGCGCCGCCTCGCTGGTCCGCTGGCCCGGGTTCGCGGGTGATCTGAAGGCCGTCACCGGGACCGATGTCTTCGTCGCCGACGCCACCCTCACCGTCGCCCTGGATGCCGCCGACGCCGCCGACCTGCGCACCATCGCCGACTGGGTGAACGCCCGCGGCCACGAGCTGAGCCTGCTGGATCGCGCGGGCGTCCGGGCGGCCGAGCCGAGCCTGGGGCGCGGCGTGCGCGCCGGACTGCTGGCCGCCGCCGAACCCGCCGTCGACAACCGGGCCCTGGTGAACGCGCTGAAATTCGCCTGCCTCGAGGCCGGGGTCGAGTTCCGCCGGGAGCGGATCGAGGACCTGGCGGCGCTGCCGCACGACCGCGTCGTGCTGTCCGCGGGCGCCGCCTCCGCGCAGCTGTGGCCGGGCCTGCCGGTGC
Source organism: Nocardia sp. NPDC059764 (assembly GCF_042732555.1). Lineage (NCBI taxonomy): Bacteria > Bacillati > Actinomycetota > Actinomycetes > Mycobacteriales > Nocardiaceae > Nocardia > Nocardia sp. NPDC059764. Next base: position 12,697 of record NZ_JBHWHH010000047.1, on the reverse strand, counting down.
GTCCGGTGAAGGGTGAGATCCTGCGCCTGCGCCGCCGCCCGAGCGCCCCCGTCCCGCCCAGCCGGGTGATCCGGGCCCGCGTGCACGGCCGCCCTATATATCTTGTGCCGAGGGCTGACGGGATCGTGCTGGGTGCAACACAATACGAAGTCGGGTTCGACAACGCCGTCACCGTCGCCGGTGTCCGGGACCTGATCACCGATGCCGAGGCCGTCCTGCCGGGCCTGGGCGAATACGAGTTCGCCGAGGCCGTCGCGGGTTCGCGTCCCGGCTCGCCGGACAATCTGCCGTTGATCGGATACCTCGACGACACGGTGATCGTGGCCGCGGGCCACGGCCGCAACGGCATCCTGGACACCCCGGTCACGGCGGACGCCGTACTGGCCCTGCTCGCCGACACCGAGCTGCCCGAGGCGCGAGCCGCGGACCCGCACCGTTTCATCTCAGGAGGAGTTCGATGACCGCAATTCCGGTCGGCGTCACCGTCAATGGTGAGGACCACGTGTTCCCGGAGGAGCTCACCGTCCGCGAGCTGCTGGGGCGCCTGAACCTGCCGTGTCAGGGCGTGGCGCTGGCGATCGACGGCGCGGTCTTCCCGAAGTCCCGCTGGGACGAGCCGGTGGGCCGCGGCTGGGAGATCGAGGTGCTGACGGCGGTGCAGGGTGGCTAGCGCGGTCGAGCCGCTGGTCATCGCGGGCCGCGAGTTCGGTTCGCGCCTGATCATGGGCACCGGCGGCGCGGAGAACCTGGCCGTGCTGGAGGAGGCGCTGCTGGCGTCGGGCACCGAGCTGACCACGGTCGCCATGCGCCGGGTGGACGCCGCCGGCGGCACCGGCGTGCTGGACCTGCTCAAGCGCCTGGAGATCGCCCCGCTGCCGAACACGGCGGGCTGTCGCACCGCCGCCGAGGCCGTGCTCACCGCGCAGCTGGGCCGCGAAGCTCTCGAAACCGATTGGGTGAAGCTGGAAGTCATCGCCGACGAGCGCACCCTGCTCCCGGATGCCATCGAATTGGTCTCCGCCGCAGAGCAATTGGTGGACGACGGCTTCACGGTGCTGCCCTACACCACCGACGACCCGGTGCTGGCCAAGCGCCTCGAGGAGGTCGGGTGCGCCGCGGTCATGCCGCTGGGTTCGCCGATCGGCACCGGACTGGGCATCGGCAATCCGCACAATATCGAGATGATCGTGGCCGCCGCGGGCGTCCCGGTGATCCTGGACGCGGGCATCGGCACCGCCAGCGATGCCGCCCTGGCGATGGAACTGGGCTGTTCGGCGGTCCTTTTGGCGACCGCGGTCACTCGCGCCCGTCAGCCCGCGGTGATGGCGGCGGCCATGGCTCGCGCGGTGGAGGGCGGCTGGCTGGCCCGCCAGGCGGGCCGCATCCCGAAACGCTTCTGGGCGCAGGCTTCCTCGCCCGGTTTCTGATTGCCCGGTCCGCGGTCTGAACCCGGAGCCGGGTCCGGGCCGTAATCATCCCCGAGGATGAGCGACGCGCGACCTTTTAGCGATAGTGCGCGCTCACTACATGGGGAAGACTGGGCAGCATGATCGAACTGAGAGGCCTGACCAAACATTACGGCCAGACCGTCGCGGTGTCGGATCTGTCGTTCACGGTCCGTCCGGGGCAGGTGACCGGCTTTCTCGGCCCGAACGGGGCGGGTAAGTCGACCACCATGCGCATGATCCTGGGGTTGGACACCCCGACCTCGGGGACCGCGCTCATCGACGGCAAGCCGTACCACGACCTGAAACGTCCCCTCGACACCGTCGGCGCGCTGCTGGACGCGAAGTGGGTGCACCCCAATCGTTCCGCGCGCTCGCATCTGCGCTGGCTGGCCGCGTCCAATGACATTCCGCAGTCCCGGGTGGAGGAGGTGCTGCGCCTGGTCGGCCTCAACGAGGTGGCCGGGAAGAGCGCGGGCGGCTTCTCGCTGGGCATGTCGCAGCGGCTGGGCCTGGCGGGCGCGCTGCTCGGCGACCCGCAGGTGCTGCTGTTCGACGAGCCGGTGAACGGACTGGACCCGGAGGGCATCCTCTGGATCCGCCGTTTCATGCAGCGGCTGGCGTCGGAGGGCCGCACCGTGCTGGTGTCGAGTCACCTGCTCTCCGAGATGGCGCAGACCGCTGAGCATCTCGTCGTGATCGGCCGCGGTCGGCTGATCTCCGACACCTCCACCAAGGATTTCATCGAGAAGGCGTCGGAACAGTCTGTGCGCGTGCGCAGTCCGCAGCTGGATCAGCTGCGCAGCCTGCTCACTTCGAACGGCATGACGGTGCGCGAGGACGGCGCGGAGGCCGACGGCCCGGCGCTGATGGTGGCGGGTGTGACCAGTGACGCGGTCGGAAAGCTGGCCGGGGCCAATGACATCACGCTCTACGAGCTGTCCCCGCAGCGCGCGTCGCTGGAGGAGGCGTTCATGCGCATGACCGGTGGTGCGGTGCAGTACCACGGCGAAGGCTTCGATCAGGTGATGGGAGGTGGCCTCTGATGGGAGTGCTCACCGCGGAACGAATCAAACTGACCTCGACCAAGTCGCCGGTGTGGTGCACGGTGCTGCTGGCGGTGTTCGCGCTGGGGATCGCCGCCCTGTTCAGCCTGGCGTTGAACGCGTCGTGGCGGGTGTTCCAGGACCAGCTGGCCGAGGGCAAGATGCATCCCTCGGACGCGCCGTACGCGGAGAACTCGATCGCGGGGCTGGGTATCACGGGTCTGGCGCAAGGTATGCCGGGCTTCGGCTACCTGATGGTGATGATCCTGGCGGCGTTGGCGGTCACCAGTGAGTACCGCTTCGGCACCATCAAGACGACCTTCCTGGCGACCCCGAGCCGGACCACCGTGCTGCTCACCAAAGCGGGCCTGATTGGTGTTGCTATGGGTTTGCTGAGTTTGGTGCTGACCTTCCTCGGCTTCTTCATCTTCAAGGCGATGGTCACCCACGACGCGGGCGCCCATCTCAGCCTCACCAGTGGTGACCTGCGGGTCTTCTACGCGGTCCCGATCTTCATCCTGCTCATCGTCTTCCTGGCGGTGGGCGTCGGCACCCTGGTCCGGCAGTCGGCGGGCGCGCTCTCGCTACTGATCGTGTGGCCGGTGATCCTGGAGCCGATGGTCGGCGCGTTCGGCAAGGTGGGCCGCGAAATCCAGGTGCTGCTGCCCTTCCAGAACGCGGGCCTGTTCCTCGGAACCGTGGACGAGAAATCCGAGTATTGGCATTGGGGTCCTTGGGGTGGTCTCATCTACTTTGCGGCCTTCGTCGCAGTCGTGTTCGGAGCCGCGCTCTTCGTGGTGAACAAACGCGATGCCTGACTCGTTTTACGAGTGATATAGACCCTGCCCGGGGAGCCGCCGGCCACTGCCCGGCACGGCGGCGCGCATCGGCCCGATACGGATTCCGTATCGGGCCGATGTTATTCGGCGGGGTGGTTCATACCGGGCCGAAAGTGTGGTCCAGCTAACGTTTGATTCGGGCCGTGGTGGTGTGGCGCGTTGCACTGGACGGTCGGTAGCATCGGTTCAGCAACCAAAACACTCAAACCTTCGGCGGGTCCAACGATGTGGCCGCTAGCACCGATCGGGAGGTGTCCGGTGGCAATCGTTAATCCATCCCATGACGGAGCGCTGGGATACGCTCTGGGCGTGAGCGAACGACCCTCCGACGGCGGAGACCGCGCCAAAGACGCGAACCGCACGGACGGACTGGGGACCGATCACAACCGCTCGCGTGACACGGGCGGGAACCGGGGGCGCGACCAACCGCGTATCGACCCGGATGTGGTCATCCCGCTGATCCCCGCAGAACTTTCCGAGGATCCGGAGGACCCGGACGAGCTCGATGGGCAGCCGCGCCGCCGCGGCCGCTTCCCGGGCCAGCTCTCGGCCCTCGTCAATGCCGCCAATCAGCGCGGCGACATCATCGGCGCCATCCGTAAGGCGCGCGAGAACCTGCCCGGTGACCCGGGTTTCGGCGATCCGCTCTCGGTCTCCGGGCCGGGCGGGGTGCGCGCGGTGGCCCGTGCGGCGGACAAGCTGGTCGGCGATTCGCCCAGTGCCGCACGCGAATTGGGGCTGGGCGCGCTGCAGGTGTGGCAGGCCATGCTGGAGCGGGTCGGCAAGGGCCGCGGCAGCGACGAGATCACCATCATGTTCACCGACCTGGTGGCCTTCTCCAGCTGGTCGCTGGCGGCGGGCGACGAGGTGACCCTGGACCTGCTGCGCCGGGTGGCCAAGGCCATCGAGCCGCCGATCGTGGATCGGGGCGGCCAGGTGGTCAAGCGCATGGGTGACGGTGTGATGGCCGTCTTCCCGTCCGCGGACCGGGCCGTCCGAGCCGCTATCGCCGCCAAGGAGAACCTGTCCGCGGTGTCGGTGGACGGCTACCGCCCGCAGATGCGCCTGGGCCTGCACACCGGCAGCCCCCGCGAGATCGGCGGCGACTGGCTCGGCATCGACGTGAACATCGCGGCTCGCGTCATGGAGGCGGGCGGCAACGGCAACACCATGCTCTCGGGTGCCACCCTGGACGCCCTGAAGTCGGAGACCCTGGAAGAACTCGGCCTGGGCGTGAAGCCCTACCGCCGCAGCTTCTTCGCAGCCCCGCTCAGCGGCGTCCCCGAAGACCTGCGCATCTTCCGCCTCGAAGCGGAATAGCTAGTTCGCCATCCACAGGATCGCGCCCACTGCTGCGAGCACGCCACAGACGGCGAGTGTCACGGCCAGTGGGCGTGAGGTCTTGAACAGCGAGTACGCGCCGCCGAAGAGGAATCCGGCGAGGGCGAGCAGGATGAGCGCGCTGACGTCTGTGGACACCCGTTCAGTCTGCCTGACGGTTGCTGCCACCCCGCTACCCGGCCCTGACCTGGTATTTCCGCAAATAACAAGCACGCGGGCTTGATTTTTTCTGTTCCTGATGTGACCCTGTAACCGACCGCAGCACCGAGGCTGCGCCGGCTTCGGGCGCACACAGGGAGGCCCTCCATGAGTCAGCTCGCCGACACTCCGGATCTCATCCGGATCGGCAACTGTTCCGGGTTCTACGGCGATCGCATGAGCGCCATGCGGGAGATGCTCGAGGGCGGTCAGCTCGACGTGCTCACCGGCGACTATCTGGCCGAGCTCACCATGCTCATCCTGGGTCGCGACCGCATGAAGGACGCGAACCTGGGCTACGCCAAAACCTTTGTGCGGCAACTGGAGGACAGCCTCGGGCTGGCCCTGGAGTCGGGCGTCAAGATCGTCGCCAACGCGGGCGGCCTCAACCCGGCGGGCCTGGCCCAGCGGGTGCGCGAGGTTGCCGAAAAGCTCGGTCTCGCACCGAAGGTCGCGTACGTGACCGGTGACGACCTGCTCGCCCGCGCCGGTGAACTGGGCCTGGGCGCGCCGTTGACCGCCAACGCCTACCTGGGCGCGTGGGGCATCGCCGAATGCCTGACCGCGGGCGCCGACATCGTGGTGACCGGCCGGGTCACCGACGCCTCCGTGGTGGTCGGCCCGGCGGCCGCGCACTTCGGCTGGGCCCGAACCGATTACGACGCCCTGGCGGGTGCGGTGGTGGCGGGGCACGTCATCGAGTGCAGCACCCAGGCCACCGGCGGCAATTTCGCCTTCTTCACCGAGATCGCGGATCTGGGCCGCCCCGGCTTCCCGATCGCCGAGGTGCGCCGCGACGGCAGCAGCGTCATCACCAAGCACGAGGGCACCGGCGGCGCGGTCACCGTGGACACGGTGAAGGCGCAGCTCATGTACGAGATCCAGAGCGCGCGCTACGCGGGCCCGGACGTCACCACCCGCCTGGACAGCATCCAGGTGAGCCAGGAGGCCCCGGATCGGGTGCTGATCAGCGGCGTGACCGGTGAGGCCCCGCCGCCGCGAACCAAGGTGTCCACCAACACCATCGGCGGCTTCCGCAACGAAATGCAGTTCATCCTCACCGGTTTGGACATCGAGGCCAAGGCCGCGCTGGCGCAGCGTCAGCTGGAGTCGTGGCTGACGGTGCGTCCCGCCGAACTGGACTGGACGCTGGCGCGGCTCGACCGCCCCGACGCCGACACCGAGGAGCAGGCCAGCGCGCTGCTGCGCTGCGTGGTCCGCGACCCCGACCCGAACAAGGTGGGGCGCGCGTTCTCCAGTGTCGCGGTGGAATTGGCGCTGGCCAGCTTCCCCGGCTTCTCGCTGACGGCCCCGCCCGGCAATGGCGGTCCGTACGGCGTGTTCACGCCGGGATACGTGGATTCCAAGGAGATCCCGCACACCGCCGTGCTGGCGGACGGCTCCGAGGTGGCGATCGCGCCCGCCGGAGAGACTCTGGAACTGGACGTGGTCGCGGAACCCGAACTGCCGCAGCCGCTTCCGTCCGGTGCCGCCACCCGCGCCCCACTGGGCACGATCGCCCTGGCTCGCAGTGGTGACAAGGGCGGCAACGCGAATATCGGCGTCTGGGTGCGCACCGACGAGCAGTGGCGCTGGCTGGTCCACACCCTGACCGTCGAGGAGCTGCGCCGCCTGCTGCCCGAGACCGCCGACCTGCCGGTCACCCGGCACGTGCTGCCGAACCTGCGGGCGCTGAACTTCATCGTCGAGGGCCTGCTCGGCGAGGGCGTGGCCTATCAGGCCCGCTTCGATCCTCAGGCCAAGGGGCTCGGGGAATGGCTGCGAGCCCGGCACGTCGAGATTCCCGTGGAGCTGCTGCCATGAGTTACGTGAGTCCCTGGAACACCCCGGAGCGTCGCGAATTGCGCGCCACCGTCCGTGGTTTCGCCGAGCGCGAGGTGCTGCCCTACCTGGACGGCTGGGAGCGCGACGGCGAGATCCCGCGGGAGCTGCACAAGAAGGCGGGCGCGCTGGGCCTGCTGGGCATCCAGTTCCCCGAGTCCGCGGGCGGTTCCGGTGGTGACGCCATCGACGCCGCCATCGTGGCCGAGGAGATGCATTACGCGGGTTGCTCGGGCGGCCTGTTCGCATCCCTGTTCACCTGCGGTATCGCGGTGCCGCACATCATCGCCTCCGGCAATGCCGAGCACATCGAGCGCTGGGTGAGGCCGACGCTGGCGGGGGAGAAGATCGGCTCGCTGGCCATCACCGAGCCGGGCGGCGGCTCCGATGTCGGGCATCTGCGCACCGCCGCGGTGCGCGACGGCGACGACTACATCGTGAACGGCTCCAAGACCTTCATCACCTCCGGTGTGCGCGCCGACTACGTGGTGACCGCGGTCCGCACCGGCGGTCCGGGCGCGGCGGGTGTGTCGCTGCTGGCGGTGGAGAAGGGCACGCCCGGTTTCACGGTCAGCCGCAAGCTGGAGAAGATGGGCTGGCTGGCCTCCGACACCGCCGAGCTCTCGTATGTCGACGTGCGGGTGCCGGCCTCGAACCTGGTGGGTCCGGAGAACAGCGGATTCGCCCAGATCGCACAGGCTTTCGTGAGCGAGCGGGTGGGTCTGGCCGTGCAGGCGTACGGTCACGCGCAGCGCTGCCTGGACCTGACCCTGCAGTGGACCCGGGACCGGGAGACCTTCGGCCGCCCGCTGATCAGCCGCCAGGCCGTGCAGAACACGCTGTCGGAGATGGCTCGTCGCATCGACGTGGCTCGGGTCTACACCCACGTGCTGGCCGAACGCGCCGCGCGGGGCGAGACGGATCTGATCGCCGAGGTCTGCTTCGCCAAGAACACCGCGGTGGAGACCGCCGAATGGGTTGCCCACCAGGCGGTTCAGCTGTTCGGCGGGCTCGGCTACATGCGCGAGTCCGAGGTCGAGCGGCACTACCGCGATGTCCGCATCCTCGGTATCGGTGGCGGCACCAATGAGATTCTGACCAGCCTCGCGGCCAAGCGATTGGGGTTCCAGTCTTGAGTATTCTGCGCAGTACCGTCGACCCGAATTCGGCGGACTATCAGGCCGCGTCCGAGGCGATGAGCGCCAAGCTCGCCGAGGTCGAGGTCGAGTACGCCAAGAACATCGCGGGCGGCGGCCCGGACAAGATGGCGCGGCATCGCAAGCGCGGCAAGCTGACCGCGCGCGAGCGCATCGAACTGCTCATCGACGAGGATTCGCCGTTCCTGGAGCTGGCCCCGCTGGCCGCCTGGGGCAGCGACTTCCATGTCGGCGCGAGCGTGATCGCGGGCATCGGCATCGTCGAGGGCGTCGAATGCATGATCGTCGCGCCCGACCCGACGGTGCGCGGCGGCACCTCGAATCCGTGGACGCTGCGCAAGACGCTGCGGATGAACGACATCGCGCTGGAGAACCGTCTGCCCTGCATCAGCCTGGTGGAATCAGGCGGCGCGGATCTGCCGACGCAGAAAGAGGTCTTCGTCCCGGGCGGACGCATGTTCCGCGACCTGACTCGGCTGTCCGCGGCCGGAATCCCGACTGTCGCACTGGTGTTCGGCAATTCGACGGCTGGTGGCGCGTACATCCCCGGCATGTCGGATTACACGGTCATGATCAAGGAGCGCTCCAAGGTGTTCCTGGGCGGTCCGCCGCTGGTGAAGATGGCCACCGGTGAGGAGTCCGACGACGAATCGCTGGGCGGTGCCGAAATGCACGCACGCGTCTCGGGTCTGGCGGACTACCTCGCCGTCGACGAGCAGGACGCGATCCGGCTGGGCCGCTCGATCGTCAAGCGCCTGAACTGGGAGAAGAAGGGGCCGACGGCCCGCCCGCTCACCGAGGTGATCGAGCCGCTGTACGACCAGGAGGAGTTGCTCGGCATCGTGCCGGGCGACCTCAAGATCCCGTTCGACCCGCGCGAGGTCATCGCCCGCGTGGTGGACGGCTCGGACTTCGACGAGTTCAAGCCGCTCTACGGTTCCAGCCTGGTGACCGGCTGGGCCGAACTGCACGGCTACCCGGTCGGCATTCTCGCCAACGCGCGTGGCGTGCTGTTCTCGGAGGAAGCGCAGAAGGCGACCCAGTTCATCCAGCTGGCCAACCAGTCGAACACGCCACTGCTGTTCCTGCACAACACCACCGGCTACATGGTCGGCAAGGAGTACGAGCAGAAGGGCATCATCAAGCACGGCGCGATGATGATCAATGCGGTCTCGAACTCCAAGGTCCCGCACATCTCGCTGCTCATGGGCGCGTCCTACGGCGCGGGCCACTACGGCATGTGCGGTCGCGCCTACGACCCGCGCTTCGTGTTCGCCTGGCCGAGCGCCAAATCCGCCGTCATGGGCGGTGCGCAGCTGGCGGGCGTCATCTCCATCGTGGGTCGCGCGGCCAATGAGGCGCGCGGCATCCCGTTCAACGAGGAGCAGGACGCCGGGCTGCGCGCCATGATCGAGGCGCAGATCGAGGCCGAATCGCTGCCCATGTTCATGTCGGGCCGCCTCTACGACGACGGCGTCATCGACCCCCGCGACACCCGCACGGTATTGGGAATGGCCTTGTCCGCCATTCACAATGCCCCGATCAAGGGCGCCGAGGGCTTCGGCGTCTTCCGGATGTGAGGCCGAAATGACTGTATCGCGAAGCGATTCCTACAGGGGTGGCGGCGGGGCGACGGGTGGACTCACCAACGTTCTGGTCGCTAACCGTGGCGAGATCGCGCGGCGCGTCTTCGCGACCTGCCGTCGCATGGGCATTTCGACGACCGCCGTCTACTCCGACGCCGACGCGAACTCGCCGCACGTCGCCGAGGCGGACGCGGCAATTCGCCTGCCCGGCAACACTCCTGGCGAGACCTACCTGCGCAGTGAGCTGATCATCGAGGCCGCGCTCGCCGCCGGCGCCGACGCCATCCACCCCGGCTACGGATTCCTCTCCGAGAACGCCGAATTCGCGAAGGCCGTGCAGGCGGCCGGGCTGACCTGGATCGGCCCGCCGGTCGCGGCCATCGAGCAGATGGGCTCCAAGGTCGAGTCCAAGAAGATGATGGACGCCGCCGGTGTCCCGGTGCTGAAGCAGCTGGACCCGGCCGAGGTCACCGCGGACATGCTGCCCGTGCTGATCAAGGCGTCCGCCGGTGGTGGCGGTCGCGGTATGCGCGTGGTGCGCGATGTAGCCGAGCTGAACGATCAGATCGAGGCCGCGCAGCGGGAAGCCCAGTCCGCCTTCGGTGATCCGACCGTCTTCTGTGAGCGCTACCTGGAGACCGGCCGTCACATCGAGGTGCAGGTCATGGCCGACACCCACGGCACCGTGTGGGCGGTCGGCGAGCGCGAGTGCTCGATCCAGCGCCGCCACCAGAAGGTCGTCGAAGAGGCCCCGTCCCCGCTGGTCGAGAGGATCGACGGGATGCGGGCGCGGCTGTTCGAGGCGGCCCGGCTGGCGTCGGAGGCCATCGGCTACGAGGGCGCGGGCACCGTGGAATTCCTCGCCGACGAGAAGGGCGACTTCTTCTTCCTGGAGATGAACACCCGTCTCCAGGTGGAGCATCCGGTCACCGAGCAGGTCACCGGCCTGGACCTGGTGCGCCTCCAGTTGCAGGTGGCCGCCGGTCGCCCGCTGCCCACGCGGCAGCCGGAGATGCGGGGCCACTCCATCGAGGTGCGGCTCTACGCCGAGGACCCGGCCCACGACTGGCAGCCGCAGTCCGGCCCGGTGCACCGCCTCGACATCCCCGGCACCCTGGGCGAATTCACCGTGCTGACCGAGCCGGGTGTGCGTCTGGACACCGGCATCGTGGACGGCTCGGTGGTGGGCGTGCATTACGACCCCATGCTGTCGAAGGTCATCTCCTTCGCCGAGACCCGTGACGAGGCCGCGCATCTGCTGGCTTCCGCCTTGCAGCGGGCCAAGATCCACGGCCTGGTCACCAACCGCGATCTGCTGGTGCGGGTGCTGCGGCATCCGGCGTTCCTGGCGGGTGACACCGACACCGCCTTCTTCGCCACCCACGATCTGGAGAAGCTGTCCGCGCCACTGGTTTCCGAGGCGGACGAGCAGCTGTCCGTCGTGGCCGCCGCGCTCGCCGACGCCGCCGTCAACCGGCGCGCGGCCCGGATCGGCGGCGGTCTGCCCAGCGGCTGGCGCAACCTGCCGTCGCAGGCGCAGTCCAAGTCCTACGAGTCCCGCCTGACCGGCCGCCACGACGTGCGCTACCGGATCGCCCGGTCCGGCCTGGAGGTCGAGGGCCACGAGGGTCTCGAATTGCTGGAGGCCACACCGGATCTGGTGATCCTCCAGGTGCCCGGTGAGCGGGGCCCGGTGCGCCGCCGCTTCGAGGTCGCCCGCTACGGCGATCTGGTGGCGGTGGATTCCCCGCTCGGCCCAGTGGCGGTGCGCCGCCTGCCGCGCTTCGAGGATCCGGCCGACCAGGTGGCCGAGGGCTCGCTGCTGGCCCCGATGCCCGGCGCGGTCATCCGCCTGGGCGCGGCCGCGGGTGACCGGGTCGAGAAGGGGCAGCCGATCCTCTGGCTGGAGGCCATGAAGATGGAGCACACCATCGCCGCCCCCGCCGCGGGCGTGCTCACCGAATTGAACGTTTCCGCCGGCCAGCAGGTCGAAGTCGGCACGGTGCTCGCCGTCGTCCACAGCGAAGATCAGGAGTAGGCAATGGGTTTCATCGAGACCGACGAACAGAAGGCGCTGCGGGAGGCGGTGGCCAAGCTGGCCGCCAAGTACAACTTCCGCGACTACGCCGGGCCCAAGGCCCGCAAGGGCGAGCCGTTCGACGAGCTGTGGGACGAGGCCGGCAAGCTCGGCTTCCTGGGTGTGAACCTGCCTGAGGAGTACGGCGGCGGTGGCGCGGGCATCTACGAACTCGCCCTCGTCCAGGAGGAATTGGCGGCGCAGGGCTGCGGCCTGCTGCTCATGGTGGTCTCGCCCGCCATCTGCGGCACCATCATCACCAAGTACGGCACCGAGGCGCAGAAGCAGGAGTGGCTGACCAAGCTGGCCGATGGTAGCGGCAAAATGGTCTTCGGCATCACCGAGCCGGACGCGGGCTCCAATTCGCACAAGATCACCACCACGGCCCGCCGCGACGGCGAGGACTGGATCCTCAACGGCCGCAAGATCTTCATCTCCGGCGTGGACCAGGCCGAGGCCGTGCTCATCGTGGCCCGCACCGAGAACGCCAAGACCGGCAATCTGCAGCCCGCCCTGTTCATCGTCCCCACCGACACCCCCGGCTTCGTGAAGACGAAGCAGGAGATGGACATCATCGAGCCGGACAATCAGTTCACCCTGTTCCTCGACGACGTCCGGCTCCCGGCGACCGCGCTGGTCGGCCAGGAGGACGCGGCCATCGCGCAGCTGTTCGCGGGCCTGAACCCGGAGCGCATCATGGGCGCTGCCATGGCGGTCGGCATGGGCCGCTACGCCATCGACCGGGCGGTCTCCTACGCCAAGGAGCGCGCGGTGTGGAAGGGCGTGCCGATCGGTGCGCACCAGGGCATCTCGCATCCGCTGGCCCAGGTCAAGATCGAGCTCGAGCTGGCCAAGGTGATGATGCAGAAGGCGGCGTTCCTCTATGACGCCGGTGACGACTTCGGCGCGGCCGAGGCCGCCAATATGGCGAAATACGCTGCGGCCGAGTCCAGTATCAAGGCGCTCGACCAGGCCATCCAGACCCACGGCGGGTCCGGCCTGACCTCCGATGTGGGCCTGGCGGGCATGCTGGCCGCCGCCCGCATCGCGCGGGTGGCTCCGGTCAGCCGCGAGATGATCCTCAACTTCGTGTCCCAGCACTCGCTGGGCCTGCCCCGGTCCTACTGACCGCGGTGACGAGTGGCGGTGTGCGCGCGGCCACCGCC
>NZ_JBHWHH010000046.1:0-45125 GCF_042732555.1 Nocardia sp. NPDC059764 | reverse complement strand
GGCCGTTCGCGGCCGGACCTCTGACATTCAGTGCCAGCGATTCTGAAGGGCTATCGATCCGGATGCGTTGTTGACAAGATCATGTAATATCTGGCGACATCGAAAGGGGCTGCACAGCAACCCTTTTTGCACTCTTGATCGACTTCAGGGCGGTAGGGGGTATCGGGGGAAATCGACTTCAGGCTTCGAAAAATGTCGAAGCGCAGGGGCAGCTCGTCGACGCGGTGGGGGCGTTGATGGCGAGACGCAGGGGCCGGCTGCGCGCGACGTGGTGACCACACGGATTCCGCAGTATCGACTGCCGCTCGCACCAAAGGAATCTAGCGATGTCCGAAAACTTCCCGGATCATCCCGCGGCCCTTTCCTCCACACCCACCGACCTCTCCCTGCTGCTGCGTCCGGCCCCGCCCGGCGGGCCCACCGACATGGTGCGCATGCATCCGAGCAACGGCTACCTGCTGTGGGCCGACCTGCCGCCCGTGCTCGTGCTGGGCAGCTCCGGCGGCTCCGGCGCGACCACCACCGCGCTCGGCATCGCGGGCGCGGCCGCCTACGACTACGGCGAGCACTCGCCGGTGGTCGTGGACGCCACCACCACCGGCGGTGACCTCGCCGCGCGCGGGTGCGACACCATCGACGCCGCCGGCACGGTCCAGTCCTGGCTGAACATGGCGCACCGCAGCCTGCCGTCAACGGTCATCGACAGCTGCGGCGAAAACAGTTCCGGCGTAGGCGTTCTGCCGCGCGGGCCCGAAGCGCTGCCCCGTCGCGAGACCTACTCCTCGGTCCACCGGGACCTGGTCGAGGCGGGATGCCTGCCCGTGTACGACGGTGGCGCGCCGGTCACCAGCCGCATGGTCGCGCCGTTGCTGAGCGATTCGCGCATCTCGCTGGTGATTACCCTGGCCGCCCGCCCCGATGCGGTGAACCGGCTGAAGCCGGCGCTGATCTGGCTCGACGACAACTACAGCCAGTACCATCTGGCCGACGCGGTCATCGTGGTCACCCGCCAGCATCCCAAGGACGGGCCGCTGGTCACCGAGCACGTGCGCAAGTATCTGGGCGACGTGGTCCGCGCGGTCGCCGAGATTCCCTACGACACGCACCTGGGCTCGGGCGGCCCGGTCACCTGGCGGCGGCTGGCCCCGCCGACCCGCGCCGCCTACCGGCAACTGGTCAATCTACTTCGCTAGTCGCACAACACCATTCGGGTCGATTATCAGGTCGGCGCGGCGGCACCGGGGTTGCTGGCAGGATTGCCCCATGAATGCCTACGACGTGACGGTGGGTGGCTCGCGCATCTCGACCGCCGGGGCCTCCGCGAAGGAAGCGTTCGATCTCTGGGCGTCCATCCTGAGTGAATCGATGATGAAATGCTCGATGGAACCGCTCGCCGGCGAACCGTTCCACGGCGTCCTCGAACCCTGCGTGCGCTCGGAACCGATATCGATTGCCCGAGTGGCGAATTCGGACATCCTGGCGCGCCGCACCCAACGCCACATCGCGGCGTCCGACGAGCCGTACGTGCTGGCCTGCCTGACCACCGCGGGCGTCTGCGACGTCCGTTGTGGCGGAACCTATCTGTGCTCGCCGGTGGGCACCATGTACCTGGTCGACCCGGTGACCGCAACTTCTATCGCGTGTTCCGTGCCGAGACTGGTCTGACTCCTCGCGAATGCTGCGACCACGTGCTGTCCGTGTGCCCGGCGGCGAATCCGCCGGTGGGTGTGCCGCTGGGTAGCTTCTCGGCGTAATGGCCTGCCGCCGATCGCATGTCACTCGTCGGCTTTGGCGTGTCACCCGTTGGCGGTAGGGATGACCGTTAGATTGCTGTGGGACTGCTGAAAGATTGCGGAATGTTAGCGCGACTCCTATTTTGTACGGCATCGGAATGAACGGACACGAGTAGCCGCGGGAGTGCTGATTTGCTGAGGCTCGGCAGGACGACGACGGCCCCGATCGCGACCGTGCGGGCCGGGGCGCCGGTGGCACTGCGCCGCGGAGTCGACTGTGTGGCAGAGGTTGTCACCTTCGACCACCTCGAGGATCCCGGCGAGCACGCGGCCTTCGTCATCGAACCCCCGGCCGGGACGGCGGGAATTCCCTTGGTGCGGGTGCACAGTGAATGCCTGACCGGCGACCTGCTGGGCTGCGACCGCTGCCCGGCCGAGCTGCTGTGGTTCGAACTCGACGGGTCCGATCCGGCGCCGGACACCCGCGAGCTGGCACTCGACAACGGCGTGCTGGTCGCGGCGGCCGCGCCGGTGTCGGCGGATCTGCTGGTCGACTCCTTCTCGGCCGTGCTCGAGCAGTACGTCCGCACCGATCGGGTCGCCGGGGCGCAGCGGCTGATCCCGATCGTCACCCAGCAGAGGCGCTACGTCGAACAACTCGACGACACCGGCGGCTCCGCGCGCACCGGATTACCGTTGCTGCGAGGAGACGTTGCTGAAAGCGCTGCCGCTGTGGCAGATCGAGGATCGCCGCGATCTGGGGCGGGGTCTGGCCCTGCTGGCGGTGGCGCAGGCGCGGACCGGTCAGGCCGATCAGGCGCCGGAGGCGGCCCGGCACGCGCTCGTGATCGCCTCCGAGGCGCACTCCAGCCGGACCATCGGGCAATTGCACCGGCTGCCCGAGGATTTGACCGGTTCCGGGGGCGCCGACCAAGCGCGGGAATTGCGCACTATTCTCCATCGCACGCTGCGTGCGCAGCGCTGATAATGCGAGGTTGATTTGCTGCAAATTAGCAGAATGTCGGACTTGGGTGTCGACCGAGGTCGCACCGGCTGTCGCCAGATGTCGGTTGGGGTGACCTTTGCGTTTCGGTGGCCACTCTGACATGCAGGGACTGTTAGCGTTGATCTTGTTCGAATGCATCTCACGAGACATGGATTCGAGGACAGATGAAGAATGCTGGTAAGTTGCCAACCCTGGGCATCGCCGCCCTGCTGCTGACCTTCATCGGGCTGCTGCTCATCGGGCCCGTCGCCGCCGGATTCCTGATCCAGGCGAGCGCGGGGGGACCCGCCGACCTCACGACGTTCGTCCCGCTGATCGGGATGGCGCTCGTGGTGGCCTTCGCGCTGGGTGCGGGCGCGTGGATGTTCTGGACGCTGCTACGACGCTGAGATCGATTGCGGGATCACGGATCCGCCGCCACCACGGCCACCACAGCGGCCACGTGGCGACCGCCAGGCAACCGTGGAGGACGACCACCCGGATCGGGAGGTCGTCCTCCCGGGTCGCCCGGCGAGATCGCCTCAGGCGAAGTTCTTTTCGATCAACTGGGTGACAACCGAGGGGTAGCGGTCGGGGAAGTCCATGGGCACGATGCCGTAGTGCGCGGCCTGGCCGCGGTGCGCGGTGAGGTAGGCGTCGACCTTCGGCATGATGGCCGCGGCATTGTCCTTGGGCCAGGCGTTGTCGGCGAAACTGGTGAAATTGATGTACTCGACGGTGTTGGCGGGATCGCCCGCGGCTTTGTCGAAACAGTCGCGGACATAATCGAATTTGTCGCCGCCGGAGGAACCGAAGTTCGAGGAGCCCGAATCCAGTCCGGCCAGTCCGCGGTCCTTGTACCGGTCTTGCAAATAGATGCGATCGGTGCTGAACACGCCGTTGTCGCCGCCCGGCCACTGCAGGCAGCCCAGGGAGTTCGCGAACTGCGCGATGAGCACGATCCGGCCGCGCGCCTCGCCGAGCGCGGGGAAGCGGTTCTCCAGCCAGAACAGCGAGCGGTAGCCCTTGGCGTCCAGGTAGCCGTTGAAGATTCGCTCGAAGTTCGAGCCCACGTCGTTATTGGTGCCGTCCTCCTTCTTGACTCGCATGATCAGGACCTCGCCCGGATTGCGGGCCAGGAAGGTCCGGCACTGATCGAGCACGGTGTCGAAGGTGATGCCCTGGTAGAAGCCGCTGTGGTAGACGCCGAAGGAGTCGGCGGTGTGGTCCTGCAGGCCGTTGCAGCGCATGTCGAGGAAGCGGATGCCATGGGAGAACTGGTCGGGCAGCGACCAGTTCTGGGTGTGCGACCATTCGGTGCCGTTGGCCGGATCGGTGGCGCAGGAGTCGTGGGTGCCGGGAATGGTGAGGCGCAGCAGCGGGGTGGTGTCGGCCAGCGCCGCCATCCACGCCTGCGGGGCCACCGCCACGGTGCGGGCGTGCGGAATCGCCTGGGCCGCAGCGCCGGTCAGGCCGGTGGCGACCGTGCCGGCGACGGCGGCCAGGGTGGTGCGGGCGAAGTCTCGGCGCGTCAGGCTCATAGAGCGGGGAGCCTAACCTGGACGACGGTCCAAGATCACCGAATTGCTCGAATCGGTGTGGGTCAGCCTTGTTCCGTGCTCAACGTGATGGTCGTCCAGCCGCCCACGTGGATGCGATCGCCGTCCCGCAGGGGAATAGCGGTCTTGGGCGCGATCGGGGTCGGGCTCTCGTTGATGCAGGTGCCGTTGGTGGACCCGAGATCGGTGACGGTCAGCGTGCTGCCACTGATGTGGAGGATCGCGTGCGACCGCGACACCGCGATATCCGCGGGCGCGACCGACAGATCGATATCCGGGTGCACGCCCTGCGAGACACTGCGCTTCCCGATCAGGATATTGGGCCCCCGCAACCGGATTCGGCGATCGGGGTAGTAGTCGGGGAAGTCGACCCGGTCCAGGTCCGGACCCTTCTGGGCCTGCATGCGCGCGTAGTGTCCCGGATCGGCGGTCACCGTCGCCACCCAGACCGGGCCGCCGTTGGGGTTCTCCCGGGTCTCGCCCTCGGTTTGCGCGGTCGACCCCTCCGGCTCCCCGGCGGTCCCCGCCGACCGCTCGTCCCCGCCCGACGCGGTCGGCGCGGGCGGTGGCGGCGGCAGCGCCGAATCGTGCCCGCAGTTCTCACAGAACCGCCCCTCGGCGGGCACCCCGCAGGAGGGGCACAGCGCCGGAGGCGGTGCGGCGGTGGCCGACCCGTCCCCGACCGGCGCACCACAGGTGTCGCAGTAGTCGCTGGCGGTGGTCTCGTGCCCGTCGGTGCAGAACGCCATCACGGCTCCTTGCGGACGCGGGCCGTCTTCGTGGAGCGCACGTCGAGGGCCATCTCGTCGGCGGGATCGACCTTGTTGCGCAGCCGGATGGTGCCGGTGCGTTCGTCGACCACGTCGACCACACTGAGCAGCAGCTTGGCGGTGTTCTCATTGCCGGACTCGGTGGCCAGGTGGTACGCGCGCTGGAGTTTGGCGGTGGCCGTGGCGAAGTCGCCCTGCTTGCGCGCGGCCAGGCCCTCCTGCACGGTCTGCGCCAGTTCGGCCTGCCCGGTGTAGTGGGCGACGCGGCGGCTGATGATCGCCGACTTGTCGGTGTCGGTGGTCCAGGCCGCCTTGACCAGACCCTGCCCGAGGATCTCGCCGTCGGCCAGCACGCTCACCCGCGCGGTCAGCTTCTCCCGACCGGCCGCGGCGGGCTCGACATCGAGCTGCACGTGGTAGTCGCGATCCTCCGCGCCCCACGAACCCAGCGCGTACTCGCCGATTTGCGGACCCGCCTCGACGCGGCGCGCGGTGAGGTCCTCGATGAACGGCGCGACCTGCTTGATGAACGCGATCCGCGCGCCCACCGGCGTCCACACCCGCAGCGTGAGCTCCGGAATCGCCTTCTCCATGGAGGTTTCCATCATGGCCGCGAAATCCTGGGCCAGCTGGTCCGCGGTCTTCACGATGTCCACGGTGCCGTGCAGGGCGGAGGCGATGGCGCGCAGCTCGTTCACCTCCCAGTCCGCGCCGACGCCGCGGCAGTCGCAGGTGAAGACGCCCGTCGACAACTGGATCTCCTCGGCCAGCCGCTCCGGCGTCTCGTGCTCGTTGCGGCCGTCGGTGAGCAGGATGGCGTGCACCATCGCGTCCGGATGCTGCTTGGCGATCAGCCGCGACAGTCCCAGCCAGGTGCCGATGGCGGTGCCGCCGTGCGGGGACAGCTTGTCCAGGGCGCGACGGGCATTGGCGCGCTCCTGCCGGCTCGCCACCGCGGACGCGCCGCTGTGCGGGTACACCACCTCCGCCTTGTCAGTGCCCTCCACGATCGCGAACCGGGTGCCGTCGGGCATGACGTCAAGGGCGGCCAGGGTGGCCTGGCGCGCGCCCGCGAACTTGCCCGCGCCGCCCATCGAGCCCGAGGTGTCGATGATCAGGATCTCGACCCGGGGCGCGGGCGCCACCGATACCACCAGATCGTCGGTGGCCTCCACGGTCACGATGGCGTCGACCGTGCGCGCGCCCTCGGCGAGGAATTCGTTCTGGTCGACGGCGACCGAAAGGCCTTGGTTCTCAGCGGAAGTCACGGGGTGTCTCCTGACGGTGCGAGGGAGGGGACCGGGACGAGCGCGACGGTGATGTTGTCCTTGCCGCCCGCGCCGAGCGCGTGCTCCACCAGGGCGCGCGCCGCGAGCAGGGCGGGCTGCGAGCTGGTGAAGCGGGACAGGGCCGCCGCCTCGGGGAGGTAGTTCCACAGGCCGTCGCTGCACAGCAGCAGGACGCCGGGTTCGCTGGTGCGCAGGGTGCGCACGCAGCTGGGGGACCACTGGTGCTCGGAATCGGCGCCGAGCCAGCGGGTGAGCACGTGCGCGTGCGGGCCATCCATGGCGGTGGCCGCGTCCAGCAGGCCGTTGTCCACCATGGCCTGGGCCAGGGTGTCGTCGACGGTGAGACGTTCGGAGTCGTCGCCCGGGCGCAGCCAATAGGCCCGGCTGTCACCGACGTTCGCGACCGTGACGGCCGCGCCGCCGTCGGGCTGGAACTGCACGATCGCCGAGACGTAGGTGCAGGACGGGGACTTGCCGTCCGGGGTGCCCACGGCCTTGACCGCGTCGGCGGCGGCGGTGAGCCCGACCAGGGCGCAGTCCTCGGCGGACCGGCCGGCCGCGAGTGCGGCCAGGGTGGCGTCCAGGCCCGCGCGGACCGCCGCGCCCGAGGCCGCCTGCGGATCCTCGGAGGTGGACACCCCGTCGCAGACCGCGATCACCGCGGTGGCGGGACGATCCGGCGACGCGCTGTCGAGCACGGCCGCGGCGACCGCGTCCTCGTTGCGGGCATGCAGCAGACCACGATCGGTGACCAGGCACGCCGTGCCCAGATCCGCCTCGAAGCGATCGCGCTCCGGGCCCAGCTCACCGCAACTGGCGCAGTAGCCGTCCGGATCGAAAGCCGTGCCCCCGCAGCCGTGGCAGTCGGGCGCGGGACCCGCCGCGAATCCGGCGCCGTCGCCGCCCTCGCGGCGCGCATTGCGGGCCGCGTCGGCCACCGGCACCGTGGAGCCGGACCCGGGCCGGAATTCCTTGGGCGGCAGCGCGATCAGCCGGACCCCCAGTTTGCTCCCGCACGCCTCGCAGAAGCGGTCGGTGTCCGCGGCGAAGGTGCCGCAGCGCGGGCAGCGGGCCGTCACAGCAGCGTCCTCGGGCGCACGGCATTGGCCTGTTCCACCAGGGCGATGCGCTCCCACATGTCGTCGGTCTCGTGCGCGAGATCGCGATAGCAGCGTTCCAAACCGGTCCGTACCCCTTGTTGATCGAGCGCCACCCCCAGCAGCGGGGAGTGGTCGGTGGGCACCCTGCCCAGGCGCAGCCAGCGCAGCGCCGCGTCCAAGACTCGCAGCCGGGCCTGGGCGGCACGGCGTTTCGAGTCCAGGGTCAGCTCGCCGATCCGGGTTCCCGCGTCGCGCACCAGTTGTTCGGTGAGCTCGGCGGGATCGTTCACGGCCAGCAAGATCTCGACGGCGGTGACACCCGCCTCGGTGTGCACCGCCGAAGCGGCGTCGACCTGGTCCAGCACCGCGACCGCGCCCGGGCCGTCACCGGCCGCGCGACGCGAGCGGGCGGCGCCGAAGGCTGCGCTGGTGAAGGTGCGGTCGGTACGCCACACCAGGTCGTAATAGGTTTCCGCGCGGGCGGCTTCGGCTTCGGCGCCGCCGGCGGCCAGCAGCTCGGCGGTGACGGCCAGGGCCAGCTTCGGGGCGGCCTCACCCGGCAGCGCGCTGTAGAGGGCGTCGAATTCGGCGGTGGCGGCGGCCCAATCGCGTTGCAGCAGGCGGGCCTGACCCGCGAACCAGGTCAGCCGCCAGTCCCCGGCGAGCGTGGACTCCACCTCGTCGAGGCGGCGCAGGGCGTCGTCGGCGTCACCGAATTCCAGTGCGGCGCGGATCAATCGGAGCGGGATCTCGACCGATTCGGACTGGCCGGTGACCACCGACTGCAGGCCCGCGTTGATCTCGCGCTCGAGGTCCTCGGGGGTGACCGCGCTGGTCGAGGCGAGCAGGGCGGCGCCGCTGTCACCCGGATCGATCAGCGGGACCGGCAGCGCGGCGATGATGTCGCGCGGGTCGTCGGGCAGCCGGTCGCCGACGCCGAACACCCCGCGCGGCGGGCCGAACCGGGTGGACAGGCCCGGTCGGGGCCGTCCGTCCTCGCGGGCGAGCACCTCGCGCAGCACGCCGGTGAGCTGATCGCCCATCTCGGTCATGGAGGTGAACCGCGCGTCGGGGTCGATGTCGGTGGCGCGCAGCAGGAATCGGTAGAGCGACTCGTGGCGGGCCATCAGCGGTTCGGCGTCCGGGCCGGGCAGCGGGCCCAACTCGTTGTTCACCGGCGGGATCCGCATGATCAGCGCCGCCAGGGTGCGGCCCACCGTGTGCACCTCGGAGGCCACGGTCGGCCCGGTCCGGGCGATCTCCTCGGCCTGGTAACCCGGTGTGCCGTAAATGGTTTCGGTCTGATCGTGCAGGCCGATCACCGCGCCCAAGTCGATGAGCTTGAGCTGCTCCTCGGTCTGCATCACGTTGTCGGGCTTGAAATCGCAGTAGGCCAGACCGCGATCGTGCAGGTACTCCAGGGCGGGCAGCATCTCCAGGATGTAGGCGATGGCGCGCGCGGGCCGCAGATACTGCTGATCGGCGGTGCGCTGCTCGCGCAGGATCTGCTTGAGCGACTTGCCGCCCACGTACTCCATGACGATGTAGCCGACCGGCTTGCCGTCGGGACCCGTGTCCTCGGCGAAGTTGTAGATCCGCACGATGTTCGGATGATCCACCTGCGCGAGGAACCGCTTCTCGGCCACCGCCGCCCGCATGGCGTCGGCGTCACCGGTATTGAGCAGGCCCTTGAGCACCACCGGGCGGTTGTCGACCTTGTGGTCCACCGCCAGGTAGATCCAGCCCAGGCCGCCGTGCGCGAGCGGGCCCAGCACCTGGTACTGGCCGCCGACCAGATCGGCGCTCGACAGCTTGGGGGTGAAGGAGAAGCGGGTGCCGCAGTGCGCGCAGAACCCCTCGGCGCGGCCCGGCTCGCCATTGCGGCTGCGGCCGACCGGACGGCCGCACCTGCCGCAGTCACGGTGGTGCTCGGGCACTTCCGGGTCGGCGAGGACCGCTTCGGTGGGATCGCGGCGGGGGACCGAGGGGACCTTCACCATGCCCGCGCCCAGGCGGCCGCGGCTCGCGCCGGAGGAACCGGAGCGGCCGGTGCGGACCGAACGCCCGCTGCGGGAGGCCCGGCTGGTGGCCGTGGATCCGGTGCCCGTGGTCGCACTACCGGCTTGCGCGGTGATGGCTAGCGCCGAGACCGGAGCGGGAGCGCTGCCGCAGACATCGCAGTAGCCGTCGACAATCGTTCCCGTGCAACCGGGTTCGGTGCAGCTGCCGGACGCCGCGCCGCTCGCGTCGGCCGGGATGCCCGTGCTCGTGACCGGGCTGCCGGTCGCCGCACCACCGGTGCTCGGTGTGGCCGCCCCCGGGCTCGGGGCGGTGCCGCAGACGGTGCAGTACCCATCCTCGATGGTCCCGGTGCAGCCGGGCTCGGTGCAGTTCATGATCGCCTCCCCGATTTCTGCGCGATGAGCTGGCGGTAGTCCGTGAGGGCGCGGGTGACCGCGGCCAGGTCGCAGGGCCGGCGCGCCAGCAGTCCGGCGGCGATGCGACTCGAGGCCAGCACATCCTGTTCCTCGCTGACCCCCAGGCGCGCGGCCTTGGCGCGATAGGAGCTGAAGCGTCCCTTCAGTTCCAGTCGCCGGTCGAGCAGCCCCTGGGCCAGCTGCTCGTTGTGGGTCGCGGTGTCGAGGGCGGCGGCGATGCGCTGGCGCAGCTCCCACAGCGCGGCCGGGGTTGGCTGCTCGGCGTCGAGCGCGGTCAATTCCGCGCTGTAGACGGAACTGTCGTCGGCGTGGCGGGGCAGGGGCGCGGCCAGGATGATGCTCTCCACTTCGGCGCGCGCGTGGTCGGCGCGCTCATAGGTCTTGCGCAGCACGTTGATCAGCGTCCGCACGCGTTCGACCGCGGTGTCCCAGTCCGCGGACATGGCCCGCAGATCGGCCAGGACGGCCGCGGCCTCGCGCATGCGGCGCGACAGCTCGGTCAACCGGCGGTCCAGGGCGTCCGGCGCCAGTGCGAGCGGATCGGTGGCGACCTGGACCGACAGTTCGTCGAGATCGACGGCCAGCGAACGCAATTGCGGCATGGCCGAGCCGACCCGATCCAGTTCCGCGCGCAGCGGCGCGACCTCGGCCATCACCCGGTCGTTGACCGCCTCCACGGCCTCGAGCACCCGCACCACGACCGGGAAGGCCGCGTGCATGCGCTCGAGCAGCTCGGCGATCCCGATCAGCTGGACCTGTTCGCGGGGCCCGCCCAGCGCGCGCTGCGACATGGGTATCGCGGTGCGCGCCAGCTCGATCGGCTGCCCGCGCAGCAGCCGGGTCAGCTCCTCGCGGTCGAGGGCGTCCAGCCGCCGCCGGGCCCGCGCGGACCGCGCGCGATCCAGCACCGTGCCCAGGCGGCCGAAGTCCTCCCACAGCAGTTCCAGCGCCGCGCGGGCCGGAACCCAGCGCTGCTCGGTCACGCCGGTGGGCGGGAAACGCCGCAGCAGGACCAGACCGGGATGCTTGTCCAGTTCCACCAGGGTCGCGGCGATGATCTCGATCTCGCGGGCGCGCTCGGCGATGTCGCGATCGATCTCGGCGACGCTGAGAATGTGCCCCGGATTCGGTTGCATGGCCGAGCTCAATCGCTGTACTTGGGCGCCGGGGGACCGTTGGACGGCCCGAGCACGCTCAGCCGCTTGTCGTAGAGCCGCTGCCAGGTGCCGTCATTGCGCACCCGCTCCAGCACGCCGTTGACGAAGCGCACGAAATCGGTGGCCTGCTGCTGGATCCCGATGGCGTAGTTGTCCGAGGCCATGGCGTCGCCGACCACCTCGAGATTCGGGTCCTGAATCTTCAGGCCGTACAGCAGCGGCAGGTCGGTGCTGGCGGCGTCGACCTCGCCCTGTTGCAGCGCGGTCAGGCAGTCCAGCCAGTTGTCGATGCCGATCACGATGGGGCGCTGCGGGAGCGCGAAGACCGCGTCGAGGGTGGTCGAGTTGGGGATACCGCACACCTTCTTGCCGCCCAGGTCGGCGGCCGAGCGGATACCCGAGCCCTTGGTCACCAGAACCCGCTGGTCGGTCTCGAAGTAGACGGTGGAGAACTGGATGTCCTTGCGGCGCGCGCAGGTCGCGGTGAAGCTCTGCACCACCATGTCGACCTGGCCTTTGGTCAGCGCCTGCACCCGGTTCGCGGTCTCGATGGGCTTGAGCTCCACCCGATCCGGATCGCCGAACAGGTCCCGGGCCACCTCATGCGCCAGATCGATATCGAAGCCCTCGATCTCGCCGGTCGCCGGATTGCGGTAGCCGAACAGGAATTCGTTCTGGTTCACCCCGACCCGAACCTTGCCGTTGGCGACGATGGCCGCCATGGTCGATCCGGCCGGCATGGAACCCGGCTGCGGCTGCGCGCCCTGCGGGCGCAGACTCGCGGTCGGGTTGCAGGACTGGTCGATCCGCTGGTTGGGGCCGGCGGTCAGCACCTTCGCCCCGGCGGGCAGCCGGTTGTCGGGAGGCAGTTGGAAGGGCGGGGCCTCCGGCGTCGAACCGCACGCGGCGGCCAGCAGCGCCACCGCCGCCAGCACCATGATCCGCATCCGCTTCACAAGAACTCCTTCAACCGTGGCCACACCCCGACGACGATCGAGCCCGCCGCCGCCAGCAGCAGTGCCAGCGTGCCCAGGGGACTCAGGGTGAGAGCATTTCCGGCCGTGTTCACATCGTCGCGCACTTCCTGGCGGGTGCGCTCGAGTTCGGTCTTCAAGGCGGCATCGAGCGCGGCGAACTGCGCGGCCGATCCGGCGCCGTCGGCTTTCACGGTCTGGTCCACCGCGCCCCGATAGTTATTGCTCGAATAGGCGGCCACTTCCTTCTGATGGCCGTCCTGCCAGCCGGAGAAGGCCTTGGACGCGGGGGAGTCCGCGCTCACCAGATCCCCCAGATCGGCGCGCAGTTTCGCGCTGCCCGCGGCGAAGCGGTCCTCGCTGGCCTTGCTGTCGCTGCGGGTGATCAGTTGCAGGGTCTCCTCGGTGCGGGCCTGCTGGGCCAGAATCCGGGCCTGCGCGATCTTCTCGAAGCGGGCGGTCGCGCCGGTGTTGATCGACGCGGAGGCCGCGATGGTGGTGGTCAGAATCCAGAGCAGGGCGATCACCGTGAGGCCCGCGGCGGCGACCACGCCCGGATTGATCCAGCGGTTGGTGCGGTTCACCAGCAGCCAGGAGCCGTAGCCGCAGGCCGCCAGCAAGAGAACCAGCAGGCCCACGCTCCACAGCGGCAGGCTGGTGATGGCGCGCTGGTCGCGGTGCAGTTGATCGAGGCGGATGCCCTCCAGTTCGGCCGCGTTCGTCAGCAGCGAGCCCTGCATGAGGGCCGAGGCCTGGCGCAGGTAGGCGGAACCGACCGGCAGGCCCTGGCGGTTATTGGCGCGGGCCGCCTCGACATAGCCGGTGTAACTGGGCAATTCGGACGAGATCTTGGCGAGGATGGTGCGCGTCTCGTTGTCCGAGGCGCCGGTGGTGGCCTCGGCCAGCGCGGCCGCCGCGTCGGTGAGCGCGTTCTCGTAGCGCATCCGGACCTCGGGCGACTCGATGCCGCCGGACAGGTACGCGGTGGAGGCCGCGGCGTCGGCGGTCGACAGCGCCACATAGAGGCGTTGCGCGGCATTCGCCAGCGGCTCGGTGTGCGCCAGCACGGTGTCGTGGCGAGAGAGCTTGGCGCTCTGCTGATTCGCCGTCACCAGGCCGCCGATCAAGGCGAGCAGGGCGAGGGCCGCGCCAACCGCGCCGATGACACCCGGTGCGGTGCGCGCCAGGCGTCGCGTCCATTCCGCGGCATTGCGAATGGTCGCCGGTAAGCGACTCCTCAACTCCGATTCCCCCGTTCGACGGGCCGGTTCTCCCCGTATGGCCAGATCGTACGGGAGCGATCGCATGCTGTCGATCGAGTTCCGAACGGTTGGAATTCGATTGTTCGGGAGCCGATTTCGAATGTCCGCGCATTCGTGACCGGACCGTGAAATCCAGATTTCGCCGCTGGTAATCGCCGG
Organism: Nocardia sp. NPDC059764; assembly: GCF_042732555.1. Lineage (NCBI taxonomy): Bacteria > Bacillati > Actinomycetota > Actinomycetes > Mycobacteriales > Nocardiaceae > Nocardia > Nocardia sp. NPDC059764. The sequence goes on along the minus strand of NZ_JBHWHH010000046.1, from coordinate 31,699 downwards.
GAAATGTTCCGGCGCAACAGGCGATTCACTCGGAGTGACTCAGACACCTTATGTCACAACGTCATCAGTTCCGGACTGATGCCACCGTATCCCAATTCCCGCAATCCGAGACTTCGAATATCGGGAAGCGGATGAGTTTCGAGGTGTGGCTGACTTTCGTGCCGTTGATGCCGACGCCGCTGCCCGGCGCGGCATGCCGGTTCAGGCCGGAAGGGCGATGTGCGGGTCGTTCGAGCGGTAGGGCTCGGCGTCGGGGCCGGTGGCCAGGCCGCGCAGGACGGTGGCGATCGCGTGGTGGATGGCCGCCTCCCGGTCGGCGTCGGTGGCATCGGCCAGGGGGGCGTCGATGAGGAGCGTCGCCAGGCCGTGGACCGCCGCCCAGGCGGTGAACTCGGCGCCGGGGCGTTGGCGGGGATCCATGAAGCCGGGCTGGCCATGGACTACGAGGTGTTCCTCGTCTCCGGGATCCGCGAACAGTGGCTGCGCGAGGGCGACGCGACGGGGTCGATCGTGAAGGGCACCCGGCACAATGCCCGGGTGGTCACCGCGGCGGCCACCATCATGGTCGTCGTCTTCGCCTCGTTCGTGCCTACCGATGACGCCATGATCAAGCCGATCGCCTTCGCGCTGGCCGTGGGCGTGCTGGTGGACGCGTTCGCGGTGCGGTTGACCCTGGTCCCCGCCGTGCTGGCCCTGCTGGGCCGGGCCGCGTGGTGGCTGCCGCGCCGACTCGACCGGATCCTGCCGGAACTGAATATCGAAGGGCCGCAGGAGGATGAGCCGGTGCGGCGTGAGGACGAGCGCCTGCCCGAGCCGGTCTCGGTCTGACCGGGCGGAGGGTCAGGCCGACTGCCACAACTCGATTCGGTGGCCGTCGGGATCGGTGACCCAGCCGAATCGGCCCACACCCTCCATGTCCTCGGTCTCCTCGGCGACGTTCGCGCCCTTGGCCCGCAATTGCGCGAGCATGGCGTCCAGGTCGCGGACCCGGAAGTTGAGCATGGTCTGCTGGTCGCGGGAGCCGAAGTAATCGGTGTCGGCCGGGAAGGTGGAGAAGACGGTCATGCCGGGTTCCTGCCGCCACAGGCCGTGCTCGTCGGCGTCGAGGCCGAGGTTCTCCCGGTACCAGACGCCGAGGGCCTCGGGGTCCTTCGCGCGCAGGAAGTAGCCGCCGATGCCGAGCACTCGTTCCATGAGGCCATCTTGCCGGGCCGGGGGCGGTGGAGGCGACTGCCACTCCGGGCGATTCGGTGAATCAGTGTGCGAGCGGGGAGGCTTCGAAGGCATGGAGGAGGGGCCGGCGAGCAGGCCGACGACGATGGAGCCCGCTGCGGCGAAATAGACCGTGACGCGGGGGATCGGTTGGGATTGGGGGATCGGGTCAGTCCTCGACGAGGCGGGCCAGCAGGGGAATCGCGGCGATCAGCGAATCCTGTTCGGCGGGGGAGAGTTTGGTGGTGACGGCGGTCGCCAGCCAGTCTCCTTGGCGTGGTGGGCCAGACGCAGCAGGCGTTCACCCTCGGCCGACAGGGACAGCAGGATCTGTCGTTGATCGGTGGGGTGCGGGGTGCGGGTGACCAGGCCGCGGTCTTCGAGGGCGGCCAGGGTGGTGCGCGTGACTGCGGGCGCACGCGCTCGGCGCGGGCCAGGTGGGCCCGAGAGGGGGCCTTCGTGGCCGAGGCGGCTCAGGGCCACGGCCTGGGAGGGCGTCATCTCGAAACCGGCTCGCGCCGATCGGAGCCGGCGCAGCAGCGGACTGGCCACTACGCGGAGTTCACTCGCGGCGGCCGTGACGTCGGCCGATGGACCGGCCTCTGCGAGCTCACCCTCCCAGGTGGCATAAGGCAGAAAGACTGGCAAGTTTACCTGTCGAGTTTGCTGCGCGTGATCGAGTCGGACAGGCGGGTGCGGAGGAACGCGGTGATGTCGGTGCGGGCCGCCTTGGCTTGCGGCACCAGGCCGGGCAAGGCGATGAAGGCATGCGGCGCGCCCGGGTATTCGGACAGTTGGACGGGGATGCCGAAGTCGTGGAGGCGTTCGGCGTAGCGGCGGCCCTGGTCGGCCAGCGGGTCGAGGGTCGGGATCACGACCAGGGCGGGCGGCTGGCCGGTGAGGTCGGCGTACAGCGGCGAGAGCGGGTGCGGGTCCTCGCCCGGCGGGACGGCCAAGCGCCGGAACAGTTTCAGTCGCGGCAGATTCAAGGTCGGGGTCTCGGCGTAGCGGGTCATCGTCGGGTAGTCGAACATGGTGTCGGTCAGGTCGAAGGCCGGGTTGATCAGCACCTGCGTCAGCAGGGGCAGGCCGGTCGCGGCGGCGCGGATCGCGGTCAGGGCGCTGATCAAGGCGCCGCCGCTCTCGCCCGCGAGCATGACGCGCGCCGGGTCGATGCCCCATTCGCCGGGGTGATCCAGGATGTGCCGCAACACATCCCAGTCGTCGTCGACGGCGGCGGTCAGCGGGGTGTCCGGCGCGATCAGGCGATGCTCGACGGAGACGACCACGGCGGGCAGCTGAGCGGCGAGATGGCTGTTGCCCCAATCGCATTGGGCCGCGGTCCCCGCGAAGCCGCCGCCGTGGACATGGAGGACGAGCGGCAGGGCGTTCGCGTGCTCTCCGGCCGGGCGGTAGACCCGGATCGGGACCACGCGATCGGGGAACGTCACCTGCTGCCATTCGATGCTGACGCCGCGCGCCGGCAGCCCGGTGACCACGCGCATGAGCTTCGATCCCGCCAGCCGATTCGCCCCCGCCACGTGGGCGGTCAACTCCTCGGGCGTGAGGGTCTCCCAGTCCGGGTCCTTGCGCAATGAGTGCAGGATGCGGATTCCGCGCGGTGGCCGGTCGTATTTGCCGGGCCGGGTTTGGGTTTCACGGTCGTGTCTGGGCATGGATCCCAGCATCGGCGGGCGTCGCCGGGGTGTATTGAAGAAATGTTCCCGGCGCGACTCAGCGCGCGCCCGCCCGCCCACGCGACCGGGTCGACCGCCAGCCACGGAGCGTCCGCGAGCGCCGTCGGCGTCAGCCCCGCGAAGGTCATCGTCTCCCGGCTGAAATGCGATTGATCGGCGTACCCGCTCTCCGCCGACACCCGCGCGGCGCTGCTCCCCGCGGCGAGCCGATGGGTGGCGTCGTCGAATCGGACCAGCTGCGCGGCCCGCTTGGGCGTCAGGCCGATCTGGGCTCGGAATCGCGACCACAATCGCTTCCGGCTCCACCCGATCTCGTCGGCCAGCGCTTCGACGCGAATCTGCCCGCCACTGAGGATGATTCGCCGCCAGGCGTAGCTCACCTCCGGATCGACGGCAGGTCCGCTCCGCTGCCGCGCGGTCAGAGCGTCGTCCAGGATCGCGAATCTCTCGTCCCAGGAACGGCTCTCGTGCATGCGCTCGCGCAGCAGCTCGACCTCACGACCCCACAGCTCCTCGAGCCCGATCACGCCACCGGACACCTCCGGCGAGCCGCCCAGCGTCGCGTACGCCACCACCGGCGACAGCCGCACCTGCAGCAGATCCACGGTCTGCGCCTGCCCGTACACCCCGATCGGGCACAGGCCCACCACACCGCTGCCCGCGACCCGGCTCCCGCCGGCGTCCCCGACCATCGCCATGTCCCCGAGGTCGATGAACATCGTCACCGCCGGGAACGGCACCACCGGCAGATGGTCCGGGCCTGCCGCGCGCCCCTGGAACCCGGCCATGCTGACCCCGGGGCAGCGGCCCGGCAGCGTTGGCACGGTGACATCCACCAAGGTCCCGGCGACAACGACCGAATCGGCAGCCATGGCCCCATGGTACGAGCCGCCCGCGCCGAGGCCGGAAACGCGATGGCCGATTCCCGCCGGTCATCGCCGATCGGCTGCGACAGAGTGGGGAGCGGAAACGAACGGGACGACACAGGAGGAAGCGATGAGCGTGTACACGACAATGGCCAGCCCGGTCGGCGAGCTGCTGCTCGCGGGCGAGCGGCGCGGGACCGGGGTAGAGCTGACCGCGGTGTCGATGGCGGGCACCAAAAGCCTTCTGGTGGAGGGCGACTGGGAGGCCGATCCGGACGCCTTCGCCGACGTGGTCGACCAGCTGACGGCCTACTTCGCCGGGGAGCGGGACAGTTTCGACCTCCGGATGGGCGGCCGCGGCACGGATTTCCAGCGTCGGGTGTGGCAGGCCCTCGACCAGATCCCGTACGGCGTCACGGTCACCTACGGGGAGATCGCGAACCGGATCGGGGCGTCCCGGGCGGCGGTGCGCGCGGTGGGCTCGGCGATCGGGGCGAACCCGCTGCTCATCGTTCGGCCCTGCCACCGCGTGATCGGGGCCGACGGGTCGCTGACCGGCTACGCCGGGGGCATCGAACGCAAGCAGCTGCTGCTGGAGCTCGAGCGGGCCGCGTGATGACCGCCGTCCTCCGCGGTATCGCGGCCGGGGTCGCCGACCAGGACTGGGCGGCCCTGGCCGGTGAGCTCGACGCGTACGGGCACGCGCTCACCGGGCCACTGCTCACCGGAGACGAATGCCGCACGCTCGCGGCGCTGTACGACGTGGACGACCACTTCCGGTCGACGGTCGACATGGCCCGGCACCGGTTCGGCTCCGGCGAGTACCGCTACTTCACCCACGACCTGCCCGAGCCCGTGGCGGAACTGCGGGCCGCCCTCTATCCGATGCTGCTGCCCATCGCCCGGGACTGGGCCGCCCGGCTGGGACGGCCCGGCACCTGGCCGGACCGGCTCGAGGACTGGATCGCCCGGTGCCACCGGGCCGGGCAGACGAAGGGTTCGCAGATCCTGCTGCGCTACGGATCCGGTGACTGGAACGCCCTGCATCGGGACCTGTTCGGGGACATGGTGTTTCCGCTCCAGGTCGTGATCGGGCTGGATGTCCCCGGTGTGGACTACACCGGCGGGGAGTTCCTCATGGTCGAGCAGCGGCCCCGCGCCCAATCCCGCGGCGCGGCAATGGCCTTGCCGCAGGGGCACGGTCTGGTCTTCACCACCCGCGACCGTCCGGTCCGCGGCTCCCGAGGCTGGTCGGCCGCGCCCATGCGCCACGGCGTGAGCCCGGTGCGATCCGGGCAGCGAAGAACCCTCGGCCTCGTCTTCCACGACGCCTGACCATGGGCGACAGGGAGTACGTCCTGCTCGGCGTGGACGGCCGTCCGTACCGCAGTCGCACGCCCGGCGTCCTGGGCGGCCACCGCCGCTTGAAGATCTACGGCCGCCTCGACTGCCCGGCCGCCCTGCGCGCCCTGGCCCGCGGCGGCTACGTCTCGCATCGCGTGTTCTTCGCCGACGAGCCGACCGCGATCGCGGCCGGTTACCGCCCGTGCGCGGTGTGCTCCCGGCCTGCCTACCGGGAGTGGCGCGCCGGCCGGTCCGGGTGACCCGTCCACCTCGACAAACGATCAAGACCGGTCGGTACCTATACGCTGAACCCCATGCTTGCCACCGTCGTCCGACAGGGAATCATGGACGAACCGCTGTGGTATCGGCCGGACCGTTAGTCGCTCGGTGACGTGGAAACCTATTCTGGGGACGTGAGTGTGGAAACCATCGGTGAACCGGGACCCTTGCCGCGTGGCCGGCACGGGCTGACCCGCGAGCAGGTGGAGGCCTCGCAATACCGGCGCTTGTGCACCGCCGTTCTGGAAGCGGTGGGCGAGCTCGGCTTCGCGGCCACCACCGTCGCCGATATCGTGACCCGCGCCCAGGTGGCGCGCCGCACCTTCTACTCCGTCTTCGGCGGCAAGGACGAATGTTTCGCCGCCGCCTACGATCTCGCGGTCGGGGCCGCACTGGAACAGCTGAAGGAAACCGTCACCGGGCTCGAAGGCGTCACCTTCGCGGACCGGGTGCGGATCTCCTTCGAGATCTATCTCGGCTTCCTCGCCGTCCAGCCCGGCGCGGCCCGCGCGCTGTATGTCGAAACCCTCGCGGCCGGACCGGGATTGGTGGCCCACCGGCTGCGCGTGCACGAGCGGTTCGCCGACTACATCATGGCGGTGGCGCAGGTCGGGGTACGCGACGGCGATCTGGTGGCGGAACCGGATCGGGAGATGGTGGACATGCTGCTCGGCGGGATCGACGACCGGGTGCGCGCCTGCCTGCACACCAAGGGCGCGCAGGCGCTGCCGGAACTGGTGCCGCTGTTCACCCGCACCGCGGTCACCATCGCGAGCACCCCCGCGCCCTGACGGCTGTTCCCCGCCACAATCCCCGGGCGGCCCGGACCGTACACGCTGTCACCTGGCACAACACCGGTGACACGGGCGGTGGCCGGCTCATACGGTCGCAAGGGAATTCGACGCGTTCAGTCGGGTTCGAACCGTAGGGGAGAGTTCATGAGACCGACCATCCGTACCCGCGGCAGTGCCGTGTTCGCCACCGTCACCGCGTTCGCCGTGGCCTTCGCCACCGGTGTGGCCAGCTCCGAACCCGAGGCCGCGCCCGATGCGGGCAGCTCCTCGGGCTCGGCGGTGGTCAGCACCGCCACCGACACCGTGGGCGTGGGTCCGGAGATGTCGGCCTATCTGGCCGCTTTCGCGTACGGCCTGACCCACCCCGACGCCGCGCCGCCCGGCGCCAACGACTGGAACTGCAAGCCGAGCGCCGAACATCCGCGGCCGGTGGTGCTGGTGCACGGCACCTGGCTCAATACCTACGACAGCTTCGCGTTCCTGTCGCCGCGGGTCGCGCGGGCCGGATTCTGTGTCTTCGCCTTCAATTTCGGCCGGGAGACGCCCCTCGGGGGCGGCGGCATCGGGCCGATCCTGCCGGGCCGCTTCGGCGTCGGGCCGATGGGGGATTCGGCGAAACAGCTCGCGGGGTTCGTGGATCGCGTCCTGGCCGCCACCGGCGCGCCCGCGGTCGACGTGATCGCGCACTCGCAGGGCGGGCCGGTCACCAGCCAGTACCTGAAATTCGAAGGCGGACAGGGCAAAGTGCGCAAGGTCGTCAGCTTCGGCGCGACCAGCCACGGCACCTCGCTGCTCGGCATCGCCACGCTGGGCCGGGTGATCACCAACCTCGGGGTGAACATTCTCGGCTTCTATCAGCCGTTGATCGGCCAGGCCAATACCGAGCAGGTCGTCGGCTCGCCGTTCTACGCCAGGCTCAATGCCGACGGCGACACCGTGCCCGGGATCGAGTACACCGCCGTCGGCACCCGCCACGACGAGATCTCCAACCCCTACGAGTGGACCTTCCTCACCCCGGGCCCCGATGCGAGCGTGGAAAACATCACGCTGCAACAGGATTGCCCCGAGGACGTCTCCGACCATCTGACCGTCATGTACTCGCCGCGGGCGGCGTCGATCGCCCTGCGCGCCCTCGACCCGGCCGCGCACCCGGCCCTGGTCTGCACCTTCAACCCCTGGATGATCGGCGGCAGTGGCCACATCTAGCCGCTGCGGTACGGAAAGGACGACGATGACGATCGGCGATGCGATCGAAACGAGCAGTGTCACACCAGAACCGGGGGCGGTGGGGGGAAGACCGCTGCTGCCGGGGGAGGATCCGTTCTATCGATCGCCGATCGATCCGGCGTCCGTCGCGCCGGGCACCATCCTGCGGTCGCGGCCGGTGCGGCTGGCCCTGTTCGGACGCATTCCGCAGCGCGTCCGAGCCTGGCAACTGCTCTACCGCAGCACCGATCTCGACGGCGCGCCCGAGGCGACGGTCACCACCGTCCTGCTGCCCTGGGACGCCGACCCGGCCGTGGACCGGCCGCTGGTGTCGTTCCAGTGCGCCATCGACGCGGTCGCCCCGAAATGCTTCCCCTCCTACGCTTTACGGCACCGCGCCCGCGCGCTCGGCGCCATCCCGCAGGTGGAGTTCCCGCTCATCGCTGCGGCCCTGGCCCGCGGGTGGGCGGTGTCGGTGCCCGACCACGAGGGCCTGAACGGCCACTTCGGCGCGGCCCGCGAACCGGGCCACCGCGCCCTCGACGGCCTGCGCGCGGCCCTGCGCTTCGAGCCGCTGGGCCTGGGGCCGCGGACCCGAATCGGGTTGTGGGGCTACTCCGGTGGCGGACTGGCCACCGTGTGGGCCGCGGAGCTGGCGGCGAGCTACGCGCCCGAACTCGACATCGTCGGCGCGGTCGCGGGATCACCGGTGGGCGATCCGGCCGAGGCGTTCGTCCGTCTGAACGGCTCACCCTTCGCGGGGTTCGCCATGGTGTTCACCTCCGGCCTGCGTCGCGCCTACCCGGAACTCGACGGCTGCGTGCGCGGCCTGGTGTCGCGGGAGTACCTGCGTCTGCTCGACGACGCCGAATCCATCGCCACCTTCCCGCTGCTGGCCCGCTACGCCGGGCGAAACGCCAACCGGCACATTCGCGGTGGGCTCGGCGCACTGCTGACCCGCCCCGAGATGCGGGCCGTCCTCGACGACATCCGACCCGGCGCCCAGGCGCCCGCCATGCCGCTGCTGGTCGTGCAGGGCGTCAACGACGAGGTGATCGCGGTCGCCGACGTCGACGCCCACGTGCGGCGCTACCACGAGCGCGGCGCCCACGTGCGCTACCTGCGCGACCGGCTCAGCACCCATCTACCGTTGCAGTTCATCTCCATTCCGGTGATGGTGGACTGGCTGGCCGACCGCCTCGCCGATCGCCCGTTACCGCCGTCCGAGGTGCGCACGGTGTGGTCGGTCGCCGCCTCCCGCCGCGCCGTGCGCGCGCACGGTCATTGGGCGGCGCTGGTCGCGACCATGGTGTCGGGCCGCCCGATCCGCGCCCGATCGGACTTCCGATAACTGCGCGCCACCAGCGCCGACCGCAGATACCACAGCCCCGACGGCTGCGCCGGATCGAATCCGGTCAGCTGCCCGATCCGCTTGAGCCGATTGTCGACGGTATTGGTGTGCACGCCCAGCAAGCGCGCCGTATGCCGTCGACTCAGGTCGTTGCCGATATGGCGGCGCAGGGTTTCCAGCAGTTCCGGATGCGGGTCCAGCGGATCGAGCAGGGTGCCGAGGTATTCGCGGGCCGGGCCGGGACGGGTCAGCTGGTATTCCATCGCCAGGTCGTCGAAGCGGTGCAGGCCGGGCACGCATTCCAGGCGGTGCACCATGTCGAGCAGTTCGTGCGCCTGCTCGGCGGACTCGGGGATGCGCGGCGTCTCGGCGTGGATCACCGTGGCGGTCACCGGAACCTGTGCGGCCGTGGACAATCCGGAGATCAGGTCGGCCAGTTCGTCGCCGGTCGCGGCGGCGGCGGGCAGCAGTACGGTGCCGCCGTCGGCGCTGAGCAGCGACAGCGCCCGGCCGTCGCCGCGGCGGGCCAGCTCGGACTGGATGCGCCGCAGCTTGCGGCGCGCCACCACCTCGCCGTCCACACGGGTGTCGGATTCCCCCGGATGCGGCGGAATGCTCAGGGCCAGCACGTGATACGACTCGTCGATCTCGATGCCGCCCGCGCGCGCCATGGTGGAGGCGGGATGTCCGGCCAGCAGCGCGGAGGCCACGGTGTGCACCGCGGTGTGGTGTTCGGCCACCACCGCGCGGTGCTCGCGCACATAGGCCACCGCGAAGGTCGAGTCCACCATGGCCAGCACCTCGAACAGGCGGCGCGCGGTCACCGCGAGCCGGGCGTAGTCCTCGGGGCCGGTGGCGTCGACGATGAGGTCGAAGCCCAGGGCGAAGCCGTCGTGCACCGCCCGGTGGATGGTGCCGATCGGAATGCCCTCGCGCGCCCAGTCCGCGCCCGCGCGTTGCAGCCGTTCGATCTTGGCGCTCACGTCCTGGCCCTCGAGGACGTCGGCGGCCAGTTCCAGACAGGTGCGGGTGACGGTGGTGACCTCACCGCGCAGCGCGTCCCCGGGCAGGGTGCCGCAGCGGGCCACGTGTTCGGCGAAATGCGCGACGAGGGTGGCCGAGAGACCACGCGCGTCACGCAGGGGTCCGGAAATCGGTGCCGCCGTGAGGGGTTGCGTTGCCTTGATCATGCGCGTTGCCTCCACAGCAGTCTGGGAACGCTGGCGTTCCTACTGGACCGTAACTGTAGCCGGGGTCACGTTTCGCGGCAATATGCGTGACCGGTCCTCACAACGGCGAATACCGCACTGCGCGTTGGGGCGACAGTGCGGTCATCGCGGCGGCGGTGTGGCCGAGGATGTCTCGCGCTGCCGGATCAGCTGGTCAGGCCTGCGAAGAAGGCCCGGATGTCCCCCGCGAGCAGGTCGGGCACCTCGAGTGCGGGGAAGTGGCCGCCGGAGTAGAACTCCGACCAGTGCACGACATGGTGGGCCTGCTCCGCGAAGCGCCGAATCGCGTAGTCGCCGTGGGCGAACACCGCGACACCGGTCGGCACCGTACCCTTCGGCTTGGGTGCGAACATGGTGTGGTCGTGGAAGCGCTCGAAGTAGTAGTCCGCGACGCTGCGCGCGGTGTCGGTGAGCCAGTAGACGGCCACGGTGGTCAGGATCCGGTCGCGGTCGATGGCCTGCTCGGGCAGCTCGTGACGTTCGTCGGTCCACTCCTGGTACTTCTCCACGATCCAGCCCAGCTGTCCCACGGGCGAATCCGCCAGCAGCTGCGCCAGCGTGTGCGGGCGGGAACCGGCCAGGTTCATGTACGCCGAGCCGTCGTCCTGGAACCGCTTCATGCCCGCCAGCCGCTTCCGGTCGGCCTCGCCGAGCGCGGCCATATCCGCCGGATCGCCGGTCGGGAAGGTGACCAGGGCGTTCACGTGCACACCGATCACCTGGTCGGCGTGCTCGCGGGCCAGGCGCGGGGCCACGAACGCGCCGTGATCGCCGCCCTGCACGCCGTATCGGTCGTAGCCGAGGCGCGCCATCAGCTCGGCCAGGGCGGCGGCGACTTTGCCGTCGTGCCAACCGGTTTCGGTGAGCGGGCCGGAGAAGCCGTGACCGGGCAGGGTCGGGACGACCAGGTGGAAGGCCGGGGCGTCGGGGTCGCCGTGGGCGGCCGGATCGGTCAGCGGGCCGATCAGGTCCAGGAAGTCGGCGGGGGTGCCGGGCCAGCCGTGGATCAGCAGCAGCGGGGTCGCGTCCGGGCGGGCCGAGCGGATGTGCAGGAAGTGCAGGCGCTGGCCGTCGATCGTGGTGGTGAATTGCGGGTGCGCGTTGAGGGCGGCCTCCACCGCGCGCCAATCGAACTTCTCGGCCCAGTAGGCGGCGAGCTCGCGCAGGTAGGCGGTGGGCACGCCGCGCTCCCAGCCGGTGCCGGGGATCTCGTCGATCCAGCGGGTGCGGGTCAGGCGGTCGCGCAGGTCGTCGAGATCGGCCTGCGGGATGTCGATGCGGAAGGGGTGGATGGCGCGGTTCTCGGTGTCGCTCATGCCATCGAGTTTTCCGATAAAGACCGGGTGGCCACATCACGACAATTCGTTATTCTGTGTCCCGGCTGGGCGAAATGCGAAGGTGCGGCATGATCGTGGCGTGGTGAGTTTCCCCGGCAGCAGTGTCCTGGTCGGTCGCGCCGCGGAGGTGTCCGCGGTGGTCGAGGCGGTCGGTGATGCCGGCACGCAGACCGTGCTCATCGCGGGGGAGGCCGGGATCGGGAAATCCCGGCTGGTCGCGGAGTTCACCGAGCGACTCGGCGGCGACGCGCTGGTATTGCTCGGCCGATGTCCCGAGCTCGGCGCCGCGGGCGTCGCCTACGCGCCGTTCCTGACGGTGCTGCGCGGACTCGTCAAACGACTCGGCGGCGAGGCCGTGGCGACGCTGCTGCCGCCGCATCCGGCGCTCGCCAACTGGCTGCCGCAGCTGGCCGTCCACACCGGCGGCGCGGCGCCCGAGGCCGATCGGATCCGGCTGTTCGGCGAAATCCTCACGCTGCTGGAGCAATTGGCGATGGCGCGGCCGGTGGTGCTGGTGCTCGAGGACCTGCACTGGGCCGACGACGCCAGCCGGGAACTGCTCACCTTCCTGGCCGCCAATCTCGCCGACGCCAATGCCCTGCTGGTGGGCACCTACCGGCCGGGCGAGGCGGGGCCGCTGCGCGGACTGGTCGCCGAACTGCGCCGCAACCCGGGCGTGCGGGTGCTGGAACTGCACCCGCTGACCCGGCACGAGGTCGGCCGCCAGCTCGCCGCCCTGCTCGGGCGCGAACCCGGAAGCGAGCTCATCACCAAGGTTTTCGACCGCAGCGGCGGCAACCCGCTGTTCGTCGAGGCGCTGGGCCAGTCCCCCGACGAACTCCCCGCCGACCTCGCCCACCTGCTGCTGGGATTCCAGACCGGGCTGTCCGCGCAGGCGCTCGCCGTGGTCGCCCCGGCCGCCGTCCTCGGCTCGCCGATCCACCACGACCTCCTCGCCGCGACGGTCGACCTACCCCCGGACGAGCTACCCGGAGCCCTGCGCGAACTCGTCGACCGGCACCTGCTGCTCACCACCGACACCGGCTACGAATTCCGCCACGGCCTCATCCGCCAGGCCATCTACGACCACCTGCTCCCCATCGAGCGCACCCGCCTGCACACTCGCGCCGCCGCGGCCCTGCACGCCCGCGGCGACGCCCTCGACTCCGAATCCCACGCCGACCTCGCCCGCCACGCCCGCGCCGCCGGAGACCTCGACCTCGCTCTGCGCGCCTACTGGTCCGCCATCGCCGGAGTCCCCGCCACCCACCCCGAACGCCTCCGCCTCCTCGAACAAATCCTCGCCCTCTGGGACCGAGTCCCCGCCCCCACCGAAATCCTCCCCACCACCAAACTGTCCGTCCTGGAACAGATCGTCGACGTCGCCGTCGCCTGCGGCGCCACCGAACGCGGCATCGCCGCCGCCGACGCGGCCCTCGCCCTCCTGGCCCCCGCGGCCGCCGCCGCACCCGCCACGCTGCCGATGTGGAGCCACGACGACCCGGTCGGCGAGCTCTCGGCAACCCTGGACCGTGTGACCGTCTCCGGCGCCAAAGGCGAAATCGACTATGCCGGTGCCGATCCCGAACGGTCGGCCCGGATGTACCGGCGACGGGCCTACCTGCGTGCGTCGACCGGGGCCGGGCCGGGCGCAGACCTCGAGCGGGCGCTGGCGCTCATGTCGGACGCGCCGGACAGCGTGGAACGAGCTGAGGCGCTGGTGCAGTCGGCGGCCGCGCGAGTCTTCCAGGGAGACGCGGCCGGGTCCGCGGCCCACGCGCGAGAGGCCTTGGCCATCGCGCGGCGAATCGGCGCGGACGCGCTGGTCGCGCGAGCACACGCACATCTGGGACTGGCGGGCGCTGCCGCCGCCGGTGGCTCGCTGGAAGCGGAATCGACCGAGGATTGGGCGGATTTCGGGGCCGGAGAGCACTCGCGGAGTGGTGGCGCGGCCAGCGAAACCGACTGGGCGCTGGAGCATTTCGCGCAGGCGCATCGGGCGGCGGCGCAGGCGGGGGATGCGCGGATCGTGGTGGATGTGGCCACGTGGGAGTCGGCGGTGCTGGTCGGGGCCGGGCGGTACGAGGCTGCGATCGCGGCGGTGCGGCAGGGGTTGCGGGCGGCGCACGAGTCGTTCCGGTTCGCGGAGTCGGCGCCGATTCTGTTCGTGAAGTGGGGGCAGGCGCTGGCGGCGTTGGGTCGGTGGGACGAGGCGCGGGCGGTGGTCGACGAGACGCAGCTCGAGCAGCTGCCGCCGTTGAGCCGGGCGGCGTTGCTGGTGTGCTTCGGACGGATCTCCTTGGCCACCGGAGATTTCGGGGCGGCTCGGGAAGGGGCCGTCACGGCCGCGCGGCTGCTGGGAGACAGTCGATGGGCGGCGCAGTATCGACTCGAACTGGCGGCTTTGAACTCCACACTGGCGTTGGCGGGAGACGACGGGGGCGCGGCGGCGACGGAGCTGATCCGCGTACTCGAAGGCGGCGACGGGGTCGGCACGCTGTTCACGCATCCGCACGAGGCATGGCCGCTGGTGGTGCTCGGCGCTCGAATCGCCGGAGCGCCACCGGAACTGCTCGCACTGGGGGACACGCTGCCCACGGCGTCACCGGTGGATGCCGCCCAGCGTGCCGCGTTCACGGCACACCTGGCGGGCACCGCGGCCCGCTGGTCGGAGGCCGTCACGGCCTGGCGCGGCGTCGGACGGCCCTACGACGTGGCCATCGCGCTGCTGGGTCTCGCGGAAGCGGCTGCGGCCGAATGCAATCGGGTCAAGGCGGCGTCGGCGCTGCGGGAGTCGCTCGATATCGCCGCCGCGCTGGGCGCGGTCCCGCTGTCCGCGGCCGCCACGGCGGTGGCCGAGCGAGCCCGCCTCCCGCTCGACGGATCCACCCAGCGGGCGGCGAAAGCCAAGAGCGGCACCATGTCCGGCCGCTACGGCCTGACCGCGCGCGAGCTGGACGTCCTGCACCTGGTCGCCAAGGGTCTGAGCAATCGCGCGCTGGCGGCGGAATTGTTCATCAGCGCCAATACCGCCGGCGTGCACGTCTCACGAATCCTCACCAAACTGGGCGTCGCCAGCCGGACCGAGGCCGCCGCCTTCGCCCACGAGCACGGTCTGCTGACCGCCGGTGAGAACGACTGAGGGTCAGGGCAGCCGGGGCGGCATGCCGAACAGGTCGAAGATCTCGTCGAGCTGGTAGACGATCAGATTGGTGATGAGACCGTCGCGCACGGTGAAGACCTGCAACGTGTGCCGCTCGTACCCGTCGCCGTCGCGGGAATAGGCCGTCAACCCGGGCTGGCCGTTGGCCCACACCGGCTCCAACCGCCAATCGGAGCCCTTCCATTCGAACACCCGCGCCATGAACCCGACATACGCCGCGCGGCCCAGGTACCAATTGAGCATGGGCGGCATCTCCATGATCACGTCATGGGACAGCAGCTTCTCCAGGGCGCTCAGGTCGGCGTTGCGGAAGGCGGTGACGTAGTTGTCCACCACGGCCCGCTGCTCGGCCCGCTCGGTCACCTCGTCCTCGCGAATACCGTTCTGGCCGAGCGTCTTCCGCGCCCGCTGCAAGGCGCTGTTGACGGCTGCCGGAGTCATGTCGAGAGCCTGTGCCACGTCCGCGGCGGGCCAGTCCAGCACCTCGCGCAGCACCAGCACCGCCCGCTGCCGCGCGGGCAACTGCTGCATGGCGGCGACCAGGGCGAGTCGCAGACTGCCCTGCGCCACCGCGGCGTCGGAGGGATCGCCGAGCAGCACATCCGGAATCGGTTGCAGCCACGGGATTTCCCCGCCGTGCACGAGTTCCTCGCGCGGATCGTCGCCGGGAGCGTGCCCGAGCCCCGACGGCATGGGCCGCCGCCCGCGCTGTTCGAGCGCGGTCAGACAGGCATTGGTGGCGATCCGGTACAACCAGGTCCGCATCCCGGCCCGGGTCTCGTCGTAGCCGTCGCGGGAGCGCCAGGCCCGCAGATAGGTTTCCTGCACCAGATCCTCGGCGTCCTGCACCGACCCGAGCATGCGATAGCAATGGGCCAGCAATTCGCGCCGATATCGGTCGGTGCGCGCCGCGAAGTCGGTGTCCGCCATGCTCTCACTCCTCGAAACCCGGCCCCCACCGGTCGAAACAGGGCCCTGCGGAACTTTCTACACCGCGAGCGATGAATCGGGCACACCTCGCCGGTAGGTACTCGTGAGCCGCCATACCGGGCGGCCGTCGACCGAGGAGTAACCATGAACCACACCGCCGTCCGCGAGACCACCGACCGCGACGCCGTCCTGACCGTCCTGAAGGACCTCTACGTCGCCTGGGCCGCCAATGACGCCGACGCCTTCGTCGCCGACTACGACCCCGACGCCACCTCGATCCTGCCCGGCGTGTTCCGCAGCGGCCGCGCGGCGGTGCGGGACGGCATGGCCGCCGGATTCGCGGGCCCGCTGCGCGGCTCCAGCGTCCTGGACGAACCCCAGCAGGTGCGGTTCCCGGCCCCGGACACCGCCGTGGTGGTCAGCCGCGCCGCCATTCTCATGGCCGGTGAGTCCGAGGCCCCGGCCGACCGCTGGGTGCTCGCGACCTGGACCCTGGTCCGGCGGGAGGGCCGCTGGCTGATCACGGCGTACCACAACTGCGCCGCCTGATCCGGCGCCGAAAAGACCGGTGGCACACCGGCACGGGAGGTCCCGCGCCGAGGTGCCACCGGAAGGTGTTGCTACGGAACCACTTCCACGATGTCGCCGGGGTTCAGGTAATTGAAGAACTCCCGCGCGCCGTCTGGGGTCATCCGGATACAGCCGTGCGACTTCTTGTCGACCGGTCCGATGTGGAAGGCGATGTCGCCGTTGAAGAAGACCGCGTACTCCATCGGGGCGTTGTGCATGGTGCTCCAGTGGAACGGCTTCTTGAAGGCGACGTGGAAGACGCCCGGCGGGGTCTCGTAGCCGGGCATGCCGTGGGAGATGGGGGTGGGGCCGAAGATGACCTTGCCGTTGTCCATCAGCCACGCCTCGTTGGTGCTGAGCTTGAGGCAGGCGCGCGCGCCTGCCGTCGCACACGGCGCGTTGACATCGCCGGGGGCGATGCCGGGGATGATCGCCGGAATACCGGGCACGTCCGGTCCGCCGGGCCACAATGGTTCGGCCTGCGCGGGCGCCGCCGCGAGTCCTGCGGCCGCCACGCCGGCGAAGACCGCCGAGCGCGCCGCCAAACCGAGGGAACTTCTGCTGCTCATCGCGTTCGACCCTCTCCTAGCCTTGCCCACCGCCCTGTTCGAACTCGCCTGCCAGGGCGAAGGGACTCTTCCGTTGACACAAGCACGGGACCAAGGGGTACCGGTAGATCATTCTGACTGGTGCCGTGGGCGATTCGCGGGATAAAACGCGTCAGGCACGCCGACACGCCCGTTCGAAATGCACGGCACGCCGAATCCGCCCCGCTCCCGGGCGTGGCGGAGGGTTCATTTGACCGGCGGCAGGGTGCGTTCCTGCGGGTCGACGCCGGTCGGCCGGTGCGCGCCATTATTGGGAATGTTCGGGCGCGGCGCATTGGCGGATCCGCGAATCTGCTGGTCGTCGGGCGGATTGTCGCAGTAGTTCCAGCGTCCGAAGGTGCGGTCGGTGGCGAGGAATGCCGCCAACGCCGGGACCGGATACTGGCACCACGGCCGGGTCCAGATGTCGACGATGGTGTAGAACTCGCCGTCGTGCGCGGGCACGCCCATGGCGGAGGTGCCGATGACCAGGGCCGGGAACAGCGCCCGCACCGCGGGCAGCCGCAGCAGCGCGGCCTGCACGATGGCCTGCATGGTGGTGGCCAGGCTCTGGATCGGATCCATGTTCCGGTCCAGGGTGCCGTCCAGGACGGCGATCTGCTCGGGCGCGCGATCGAGCAGCCCGCGCAGTTCCCTGTCGGCGGCGCGGGCCTGTTCGACCAGGATCGACGAATTGCGGGTCACCGTGCCCAGATCCGGCTGCGCGAGCGAGGTGGTTCCGGCGATGATCTGCAGGTTCTGCAACAGGCTGACGGTCTGCGGGAGCCGGTTGTCCAATCCGGTGGTGGCCACGCTCAAGCCCTCGATGAGCCCGCG
The DNA here is from genome assembly GCF_042732555.1 of Nocardia sp. NPDC059764. NCBI lineage: Bacteria > Bacillati > Actinomycetota > Actinomycetes > Mycobacteriales > Nocardiaceae > Nocardia > Nocardia sp. NPDC059764. Next base: position 14,297 of record NZ_JBHWHH010000046.1, on the reverse strand, counting down.
CAGCTGATCGGGCCCGCCGCCGAGCGCGATGTCCAGCTGATCGAGGATCACGCCCACTTTGTCCGGATCGATCGAGGCGATGAGTTCATTGGTGTCGGTCAGCGTCTGCCACACCGGTGTCGGGGTGCTGATCTTGCTCGGATCGAACCGCACCACCTGCCCGTCGTGCAGGAACGGCGGCGCGTCGGTGTGCGGGCGGAAATCGATGTACTGCTCGCCCGCGGCGGACAATGCCGCCACCGCGATCTCGGTGTCGGCCGGGATCTTGTACTTCTTCTCGATGTCCGCCGTCGCCGCGATCCCGGCCCCGCCGTCGATGATGTCGACCGATCGGACCGAACCGACCCGGAACCCGCGCCAGGTCACATCGTTACCGGCCTGCAGACCGCCGGAGCGATCCAGTTGCACGGTGACCGCGTAGGTGTTGCCCGGTCTCTGCACCCGCGCCACCGAGACCAATAGATATCCGGCTCCGACCGCGAGCAGCACGATCAGAGCCAGATTCGAGTAGAGCAGTTTATGTCCGCGCAGCACGCTCAAGAGGCCCGCCTCCACCGCTGAATAGCAGCCAATAGGGTTCGATGCACAGCAACTACCAGGCGAAACTGCGCGCTATCTAACCACAGTCGGGCCGCTGGACCCGGCGGGGGCGGGTGGTCCGGGCGGGGCGAGTTACACCCTCACCCCTTTCGCAGCGCGCCCAGGTGCGCCTCGATGGCCTTCACGGCCTGGCCGACCCCGTCCTCGGCGGCGATCCGGGCGGCCACCCGAGTCGCGTTGTCGCGCAGCGCGGTATCGGTGGTGGCGCGCCGGAGGGCGTCGGTGAGCCGGTCCTCGGACATCTTCGAGTACGGGATGGTCGCCGGGCTCACGCCCAGATCGATGAGGCGCTGCGCCCAGAACGGCTGATCGGCGTAGACGGGCGCGCCGATGGCCGGGACGCCGGCGCGCAGCCCCGCTGCGGTGGTGCCCGCGCCGCAGTGGTGGACCACCGCCGCCATGCGCGGGAACAGCCAATCGTGCGGGGCCTCACCGATGGTCAGCACGTCGTCGCCGCTGACGTCGAGGTTGAGCCAGCCGCTCTGCACGACGCCGCGCACGCCCGCCCGGCGCAGGGCCCCGGCGATGATCCGGCCGGTGCGGGCGGTGCCTTCCTTGCTGTCGGCCATGCTACCGAAGCCGATGAACACCGGCGGCGGACCGGCGGCCAGGAAATCGGTCAGTTCGGCGGGCGGTTCCCAGCCGTCGGGGCGCGGCGGCCACCAGTAGCCGGTGACCTCCAGCCCGGCCCGCCAATCGGCCGGGCGCGGTACGACACTGGGGGAGTAGCCGTTGAGCATCGGCCAGCCCGCCGCGGTCCGGGCCCGGCGCAGGTCGTACACCGAGATCGGCGGCAGCCCGAGTTCGCGCCGGAAGAAGGCGACGGTGCCCGCGTAGAAGCGGTCGTTGAACCAGGCCCCGAAATCGGCGGCCAGCCGGTTGCCGCGCGCGCCGAAATCGTAAGCGCCGTAGCCGGACGGCGCGTGCTCGGCGGTGGCGGACAACGGCTGGAACCGCAGCCCGATCGAGGGGATGCCCTTGGCTTCCGCGAGTGCCAGGCCCGCGTATTCCGTCGGCGGCGGCAGCAGCAGGACATCGGCGGGCTCATCGAGCAGCGCCCGGATCATGCCCAGTCCGAGACTGCGAACTCCCTTGGGGGAGGAGAACTTCCAGCCCGCGGAGAGTCGATTGACATCCGGATCGGTCATGTCGATGTCGATATCGTGGGTCATCTCCCGGAATTCGAGCCCGCATCCGGTGATCTGCTCCGCGAACAGGGTGTGCGCGGCCACCACCACCTCGTGTCCCGCGTCGCGCAGCCCCACACCCAGCCCGGTCAGCGGCGCGATATCGCCGCGACTGCCGATGCCGACCAGAACGATCCTGCTCATCGGACCTCCACACTCTCGATAATGGTCAGCCAGCGGGTGACGATGGCCCGCATCCGATCCGCGCCGATGCCGCCGTCGGGGGAGTGCACCGAATAGTGCACCTGTTCCACGCCTTCGGGCTTGCTGGTGCCCAGGAACAGGCTCATGTCGAACATCCTCAGCCGGGCCTGCTCCCGCGAATGCGCGTCCGGAATCCACACGCCCACGTCGCCGAGGAAGTTGAAGTAGAACTTCGGCGAGTTGAAGGTCAGGAAATGCGACCAGCTTTCGGGGTGATGCCAGCGCAGCAGCGTGAAATCCTCGGGGTGCGCGGGATATCCGTCGAGGGCGTCGTGCAGCCGGTCGCCCAGGGTGCCGGTGGCGGGGCGCAACAGCCACGGGTAGTCGTCGGAGATCCAGGCCACCGTGCGTGACAGGTCGGTGCCGGGCCGCAGCCGACTGTAGCGGCCGTGCTTCTGCACGGTGATGGGCCGGGCCACGCCGGTCGCGTCCTCGATGGCCAAACCCAGTGTGACGAGCAGGATCCGGGTGTAGCTGGCCCCCAGTGCGGCGGGCAGTTCGACCAGCAGGCGCTGTGCCAGCGCGCCGTCGATGACGCCGTCGAAATGCGCCGATTTCGGGGTGGCGGGCCGGTCCAGGGTGGTCGGTTCGATGTCCGAGGCGGCCAGCCAATAGTCGCGTTCGCCGACCCGGGTCTTCGCGTACTGGTCGAGGAATTCCGCCCACTCCGATCCGGTGATCGGCTCCGGCGGCAGCGCGATCTCCTCGCCCGCTTCCCATTGCCGGGCGTAGGTGGCGATGTCCTCCCACAGCACCCACATGGAGATGCCGTCGATGGCGATGTGGTGGGCGGTGAACAGCAGGATGTTCACGTCGAAAGAGCGGGTGAGCAGCGCCGCGGTGACGATCTTCCCGGCGGTCGGGTCCAGCCGCAGATTGGCCGCGGCGGACTGCTCCTGGATGAGGATGGTGAGCGCCTCGGCGTCGAGGTCCTCGATGTCGATGGCCCGCACGTCGACGCGGGCCGGATCGATGACGCCGCCGGATTCGGGCTCGATCTCGCAGGACGCGTTCTCGCCGTAGCTGTATCGGCTGCGCAGCGATTCGTGGGTGTCGATCAGGGTGTTGATCAGCTTGCGCGCGTCCTCGAGGCCCATGCCGACCGGAACCGGGCAGGGGATGGTGACACCGAAGACGGCGGGATTCTCGTCCCAGGTCAGGAATTTCTTGGCGGCGGCCGTCAGCCGCCCGGGGCGCAGATCTGTCATGAACTTCCTCTTGCCGGTGGTCGGGTCATCGAACGGTGGTGAGGGACAGCACGTCCTCGCCCAGCAGGCGCAGGCTGTCCCAGCCCGCCTCGATCGGCAGGCCGCCGATCAGCGGGTTCATCAGGATCTCGGTGCGCCCGGCCGCGATCTGGTCGCGCAGCTGCGCCGGGGTGAGGATCTCCAGATAGCCGTGGGCGCGCAGGGACTCGACCGAATCCGGCACGGCGTCGTGCGGGCGGTGAATGCCCTCCCGGCCCCACGACGCGTACTCGCGGATCTCGGTGAGAATGTGCGGGGCGAAGTCGTGCCAGGCCCGATCCGGGTCCTCGTGCAGCAGGGTGTGGCGGCTGTCGGGCTCGGGCTTGTGGATGTAACCGCTTGTGCCGCAGCGGGTCAGCTCGCGCTCGTAGAGCTCTTCGACCTCCGGTGCGGGCAAGGGCAGCGCCAGCCCGAGCCCGAAGCGCGCGGCCCGCCGGGCGGTCGCCGGGCTCATTCCGGCGATGAGCAGATGCGGATGCGGCTTGCTGAACGGCTTGGGCGTGACGTCGAAGGACTGCCCGCCGCGTCGCACGGGCTCGTCGCGCCAGGCCGCGAGCATGATCTCCAGCGCCTCGTCCATGAGCTTGCCGCGGCGCGTGAAATCCTTTCCGAGCGCGGCGTATTCGGCTGGTCGGTACCCGATCGCGGCGAGAATGGTCAGTCGCCCGCCCGCCAGATTGTCGAGCACCGCCAGATCCTCGGCCAGCCGCACCGGGTCGTACAGCGGCACGATCAACGCCCCGATGCTGATCCGGATCCGCTCGGTGCGAGCCGCCACCGCCGCCGCCATGAGCAGCGGCGCGGGCAGCCACCCGGTGCCCGACCCGTGATGCTCCTCGACATTCACCACCGCGAACCCGACCCGCTCGGCGTACTCGGCCATCTCGAGCGCGGCCCGATACCGCTCGTGATTCCCGGCTCGGGGGTCGTCGACATTGGTCATATTGAGCTCGAGCGCCGCCACCACGTTCATGCCAAGCAATATCGAATGACCCAGTGCCCCAGGACAACCTGCGGAGAAGCCCCAGTCTAGTGCCGTGCTCGAGGGTGCCACCACCGGCAGAGGTGCGCGGTGTCGCGCTGCCACCGGTGGGGGTACTCACCGGTGTGGCGACTACTCCCGGGGTTCGTCCAGCAAGCCGAGTTGGGCTGCGCGCACCCCGATCTGGAAGCGGCTGCGCACGCCGAGGCGGGTCATGAGGTCGGCGATGTGGCGGCGGTAGGTGCGCAGGGACATCTCGAGGCGGCGGGCGGCGGTCTCGTCGATGAGGCCCAGATTGAGGGTGTTGAGGACCGTGCGGGCGGTGGGGCTCAGGTCGATGGGGTCGGTGTGGACGCGGCCGGCGAGACCGTGGCCGGATTGCCAGCTGAGCAGGGCGAATTGGTGCAGGGCGCGGAGCACGGCCGGTTCGCGGACCAGGTAGGCGTAGGGGTGATCGGCTCCGGCGCCGCTCCACAGCACCGCGACGGTGCGGTCGAGGATCAGGACGTTGTGGAAGTCGTTGTCGGTGACGCGGATCTGCGCGCCGAGCGAGGATTGCCGCAGCAGCGGTTGGTGGTCGCGGATCTCCAGATAGTCGGGGGAGTAGAGGAGCCGGACCTCCTTGCCCGCGGCCAGCAGGTCGTCGACGACCACCTGGCCCAGGCGGAGATGATCGGTGGAGTGGGTGGGGTTCGAGACCGCCACCACCGCCTCGCGCCGGGCGTAGCGGAGCAGGTGGTGGACATCCTGGTCCCAGTGCCCGTCCTGGCTGAACCGGACGATCCCGGTGGCCGGCTGCCCGGTCACGACGGTCGGCTGTCGCTGCATCACTTCCCCGATCCTGGCAGGTGACCGGGGGTTTCCCTGGAATCTGGCAGCTTCCTGCCAGCGGGGCGGATCCGGCCCGGCCGATTCCTACCTTCCATTTATGCACATCAGTTTGAGCGAAGAACAGCACCGCCTGCGCAAGCGGCTGCGCGAGTATTTCGCCGACCTCGCCACCCCCGACGTGCGGGCGGCGCTGCGGTCGGGGCCGGGCGGGGAGCACGGCGACGGAACCGTCTACAAGGAGGTGGTGCGCCGGCTGGGCGCGGACGGCTGGCTGGTACTGGGGTGGCCGGAAGAGCACGGCGGACAAGGACGTTCGATGCTCGACCAGCTCATCTTCCTGGACGAGGCCGCGGCCGCCGGCGTGCCGCTGCCGTACCTGACCGTGAACACCGTCGGGCCGACCATCATGCGCTACGGCACCGAGGAACAGAAGGCCTACTTCCTGCCGCGGATCGCGCGGGGCGACCTGCATTTCTCCATCGGCTATTCGGAGCCGAACGCGGGCACCGACCTGGCCTCGTTGCGCACCCGCGCGGTGCGCGACGGCGACGAATGGGTGGTCAACGGCGAGAAGATGTGGACCAGCCTCATCGAATACGCCGACTACATCTGGCTGGCCGCGCGCACCGACCCGGCGGCGGGCAAGCACGCCGGGCTGTCGATCTTCATCGTTCCGACCACCGCGCCAGGGTTCTCGTGGACGAAGGTGCACACCATGGCCGGTGTCGGCACCAGCGCCACCTACTACTCCGACGTGCGGGTGCCCGCGGCGAACCTGGTGCACGGGAAGAACCGGGGCTGGGCGCTGATCACCAATCAGCTCAATCACGAACGGGTGGCGCTGGCCTCGGCCGCACCGCTCGAGGAGTCGCTGCGGCAGGTCGTCGCGTGGGCGCGCGCCACCACCCTGCCGGACGGGACCCGGGTCATGGACGCCGAATGGGTGCGCCTGCACCTGGCCCGCGTGCACGCCCATACCGAGTACCTGAAGCTGCGCAACTGGCGGACCGCGTGGGCCGCCGATCGCGGCGAGCTCGGCCCCGCGGACGCCTCGGCCACCAAGGTGTTCGGCACCGAATTCGCCATCGAGGGCTACCGCCTGCTCATGGAGGTGCTCGGGGCCGCGGCCGTGCTGCGCGCCGATTCCCCGGGCACACTGCTGCTCGGACGACTCGAACGGTTCCATCGCACCGCGCTCATCCTGACCTTCGGCGGCGGGATCAACGAGGTGCAGCGCGACATCATCGCCAAGAACGCCCTCGGGCTGCCCGTCACCCGCTGAGCCGAACACAGGAGCAGGACAATGGATTTCGAATACACCGAGGCGCAGCGGGACCTGTCGGGACTGGCCCGCGCACTGCTCACCGACTGGGCCGGACGGCATCCCCGCCCGGAGGACACCGGGTTCGACGCGGAGCTGTGGGGCGCGATGGCCGGCGCGGGACTGCTGGACGCGGCGCTGCCCGAGCAGGCGGGCGGCGGCGGGTACGGGCTGCTCGAACAATGCAGCGTGCTGATCGAGATCGGCCGGACCGTCGCGCCCGCACCGTATGCCACGAGCATCGCCGTGGTCGCGGCGGCACTGGCCGAATTCGGCGACCACTCGCAGGTGCGGCGCCGGCTGCGGCCGATGTTGCGGGGTGAGAGCACGCTCGCGCCCGCACTCGCCCGCGACGTCGCGTCCTTCGAGGCCGAACGCGGCGAGCAGGGCTGGCGGGTCCGGGGTTCCCACTCGGTGGTCGCGGCGGGAGCCTTCGCCGACGGCTACCTGATCGAGGCTCGAAGCGGGGCGGACTCGGTTCTGCTCCTGGTGGATCGGGAGGTCGAGGGCGTCACGGTCACCCGGCAGCACGCGGTGAACGGCACCGACGCGGCCCTGCTGGAACTGGATACCGTCCTGATCCCGTGGGCCGACGCGATCTCAGCGCCCGAAGCGCCCGCGTGGGCCCGTCGCCGCGCGGCCTTGGCCGTCTGCGCCCACCAGTTGGGCGTCCTGGAACGGTCGCTGGAGATGACGGCCGAATACGCCCGCACCAGACAGCAATTCGACAAGCCGATCGGCGCGTTCCAGGCGGTGCGTCAGCGTCTGGCCGACGCCTACATCGATGTCGAGGCCGTCCGCCTGACCCTGTGGCAGGCCGCCTGGCGGGAATCGCACGGCCTGGCAGCGGAATCCGAGATCGACGTGGCGAAGTTCTGGGCGTCCGAGGCCGGTCACCGCGTCGCGCACACGGCCGTCCACGTGCACGCCAGCACCGGCATCTACCTCGACTATCCGATGCAGCGCTACTTCACGGCCGCCAAACGAGCCGAGTTCGAATCGGGGACGGCCACCGCGCACCTGCGTGGCCTCGGTCTGGCCCTGGACGTCCCGGTGTGATCGCGGGTGATGCGGTGGAGCCGTCGCCGCGGTGGGCGACGGCCGTCCGACCCGCATGAACCGAATGCGCACCCCTCGTGACGCATGCGGACATGACCTCATCGCGCGCGGGAACCCCGGAGGTTGCAGCCCCGAGGCGCCCGCGTGGATGCAGGTTCCCACGGGCCGATAAAAAGCGAATAAACGTTCTCTATGAGTGGTCGGGCCCTGGTGAGAACAGGGTCGCGGGGGTCGGGGCGGGCAGTCCGGCGCGGCGGAAGATCTCGGCGGCGTCGGCGTGCTCCCGGGCGGCGGCCTCGGCGTCGCCGGTGCGGGCGGTGGCGCGCAGGAACAGGGCGCGGGCCCGGTCGAGGGGGTCGGCCGCCTTGCTCAGCAGTCGCAGGGCCTGGGTCGCCTCGGATTCCGCGGCGGCGTCGTGCCCGGCGCGCAGGTGGATCTGGGCCAGCCGGGTGCGGGCCCAGCCCTCCCACAGGCGCACGCCGTTGCGGTGGGTCATGCGCACCGCGTCGGCCGCCAGCTCGAGCGCGAGCTCGTGGTCGTCGAGCATGGACCGGGTGGCCGCCAATTCGTGGGTGGCCCAGCCCAGCGCGACCGCGTTGGATGACTCCTGGGCCAGCGCGATGGCCCGCTCGGCCACCGCCACCGCCTCGGCGTACTGCCCGGATTCGCACAGGGTGCGGGTGGCGAGCGCCAGGATCCAGGCTTCCAGCGAGCGGTCGTCGAGCGCCCGGGTCCAGGCGATGGCATTGGCGTAGTGCCGGTGCGAGTCCTTGGTATTGCCGATGCGCCGATCCGCCACCCCGAGCAGGATCTCGCCCAGCACCTGCAACCGCCGCTCGGCGTCGTCGGCGGGCTGCGAGATGGGTTGCAGGAATTCGAGACTGGCCTCGACTTCGCCGAGCCCGATCTGCATCATGGCGCCCAGCGCCACCCGCAGCCGCCGGGAGCTGGCGTGGTCGTCGTCCCGGACCGCGGTGTCCAGCAGAGCTTTCAGGCCGTCGGCGAGTTCGCGGGCGCGGCTGCCGGTGTCCATCAGCTCCGCCATCACCCAGGCCAGATCCGCGGCCAGCGCCACCGCCCGGCCGCCCAGCCGGGCCGCCTGCCGGTACAGGGCGATGATCACCGGGCGCTCGATATCGTTCCAGGACTGGCCTTCCGCACCGCCGGCGAAGCTGTGGCCCGGGACGGTGGTGGGCACCAGCAGCAGGGTTGTGTTGCTGTAATCCAGTGCGCCGAGCAGGTTCTTGGTGCTGGCCAGGTAGTAGTCCAGCAGGCGGGCCACGATCTCGGCCTCGCCCTCACCGGCGTCGTGGCCGCCCGCGAGGTGTGCGGCGAACAGCCGCAGCAGGTCGTGGAAGCGGTAGCGGCCGGGCGCGGGTGTCTCCAGCAGGCTCAGATCGACCAGGGATTCGCACACCAGCTCGGCCTGGGGCACCGGGACGCCCAGCAGCGCGGCGGCCCCGTCGACCGGGAAGTCGGGCACATCAGCGCGGGCAAGGGTACGGAAAGCTCTGGCCTGCTCGGTGTTCAGCTGGCCGTACCCGAGCCGGAAGGCGGCCTCCAAGGTGAGGTCGCCGGTCTGCAGGACCTCCAGCCGCTGGTTCTCGTCGGCCAGCCGCGCGACCAGGGAGGCGATGGTCCACTGCGGCCGCACCGCCAGCCGCGCGCCGACGATCCGCACCGCTAGCGGCAGGCACGCGCACTGCTCGATCACCGCGAACGCCGCGTCCTGTTCGGCGGCAACGCGCTCGGCGCCGAGGATGCGGGTCAGCAGGGTCATGGCCTCCACGGGTTCGAGGACGTCGAGGCGGGTGCGGCGGACCGCGGGCAGCTCGGTGAGCGCGGAGCGGCTGGTGATCAGGACCGCGGTGCCGGGCGTGCCGGGCAGCAGCGGCGACACCTGGGCGGCGTCGCGGGCATTGTCGAGGACCATGAGAATCCGCTTGTCGCTCAACAGGGTTCGCAGATGCGCGGCCCGATCGTCGACGGCGGGCGGGATATCGCCCTCGGCGACCCCGAGGCCGCGCAGGAATCCGCCCAGGGCGTCGCCGGTGGGCAGCGGGTCGGGGTCCACGCCGCGCAGGTTCACATACAGCTGGCCGTCCGGGAATCGGTCGCGCACCTGGTGGGCGACATGCAGGGCCAGGGTGGTCTTGCCGACCCCGCCCATGCCGCCGACCGCGGAGATGGCCACCGCCGGCCCGCCGCCGGTGAGCTGGGCCGCGATCTGCTCGGCCACCCGGGAGCGACCGGTGAAATCGGCGATGTCGGGCGGCAATTGGGCCGGGGCGAGCCGGGCGGGGGCCGGGCGCGCCACGCTCGGCAGGTCGGCGCGCAGGATGCGGGCGTGCACCTCGCTCAGTTCCGGGCCGGGTTCCACGCCGACGCCGTCGACCAGGGCGCGGCGGGCGCGGCCGTATTCGTCGAGCGCTTCGGCCTGGCGGCCGCAGTGGTAAAGGGCGGTCATGAGCAGCGCGCGGAAGCGTTCCCGCAGCGGATGTTCCTCGATGAGCGGGCCCAGTTCGGCGACCGCCTCGGCGCTGCGGCCGGTTTCGATGTCGAGGGCGAGCCGGTCCTCGAGGATGGACAGCCGCCACTGCTCGAGCCGGGCGCGCTGGCGTTCGGCGTACGGGCCGGGCAGACCGCCGAGAGCCGCGCCCTGCCAGCGGGACAGCGCCGAATCGAGGGTGCCGCGGGCGCTGTCGGGGTCCTCGTGCCGCAGTCGTTCGGCGGCCGCGACCTGGCCCGCGACGTCGTGAATGTCGGTGTGGCCGGGCGGTAGTCGCAGCACGTACCCGTCGCCGACGGAGACCAGCAGGCTGGAGGGTCCGCGATTGGCGCGGTCGGGTTCGAGTTCGCGGCGGAGTTTGGCGACGTGGGTGCGCAGCGCGGGGACGGCGCGCAGCACCGGGTCCTCGCCCCAGATGCCCTCGACGAGTTCGGCGGCCGTGACCGCCTTGCCCTCGCGCAGCAACAGTGCGGCGAGCACCGCCCGCCGTTGCGGCGGGCCCAGATCCAGGGGCGTGTCCCCGCGCCATGCGCGGACCTCGCCCAGTACCGAGAACCTCAGCAAACCGACCTCCCCGTTCGGCAGTCTAGAGGGGCCGAGCCGCCGCTGATCAGCCGCCTGTCCTGCACCGATCCTCACCTTTCGTCGCTCCGGAACCGGGCCCGCCGCCGCAGACCGCCTATATCCTGCGCGCCACCGGGCCGATTGGTGGGCCATTGGCCGGTTCCAAGCCGCCGGACCGACTCTGATCGTGGGCGACGAACCGGACGCCCCCGAATCCCTGGAGGCATCCCATGCGGTTGAAGTCCGCCGCCGTCATCGCCGTATGCGCTCTGTCGCTGGGCATGGCCGCCTGCGAGGCAGGGCATACGCCCAGCGGTCCCGGCGGTGTCGGCACGCCCGCGGTGACCAGTGACCCGATCGTCGACCAGCAGCGCGGCCGCCAGCATTTCGTGTCCTCCTCCGCGCGGATGACCAACGGCCCCAAGGCCGACGTGCGCATCGACGTGAGCCTGCCGCAGGTCAAGGTCGAGGGCACGGGCTGGACCGCCACCCCGGCGGGCGTGCACCTGTACTTCCCGCAGGGCCAGATCACCCCCGATGCGGCGGGCACCGTCGACGTCACCGTCCCGTGGTCGGAGCTGAAGGGCGTGCCGAAGCTGGGCGCGCTGGCGACGCTGTCGAGCTGATCGACTGTCGCCGAACCGATATCGCGCGGTCGTCCGCCACGCCGATCGAAACCGGACGGCCGCTATCGGTGCCCCGTAATCTGGGGAGGTGGCAATCGGTGGCACGTCGCGCGGTGCGGCGCGGCCCGGAATCGCGTTGGCCACGGTCACCGCGGTCCTGTTCGTGACCTTCCTCGACACGACCGTCGTCAGCGTCGCGCTGGCCGACATCCGCTCGGATCTGAGCACCGATGTCCAGCTGCTGCAATGGGTCGTCAACGCCTACACGCTGGTGTTCGCGAGCCTGATGCTCGCCGCCGGATCGCTGGGCGACCGGTGGGGTCGCAAACGGGTGATGGTGATCGGCCTGGTGATCTTCGGTGCGGGATCGGTGATTTCGGCGCTCGCCACGAGCGTGCCGGTGCTGATTCTCGGGCGCGCGGTCATGGGCGTGGGGGCGGCCGCGTCCGAGCCGGGCACGTTGTCGGTGCTGCGGCAGGTGTTCCCCGACGCCAGAACCCGCGCGAAGGCGCTGGGAGCGTGGGCGGCGGTGTCCGGGCTGGCGCTGGCCGTGGGGCCGGTGCTGGGCGGGGCGCTCGTCGGGGCGTGGGGGTGGCGGTCGATCTTCTGGTTCAACCTGATCATCGGGGTCGTGGTGCTGGTGGCGGCGTTGCGGTACGTGCCCGAGAGCGCGGATCCGCGACCGGGGCAGATGGATTGGCTCGGATCGCTGCTCGGTGCGATCTTCCTGGGCGCGGTGATCTTCGCGGCGATCACGGGGGAGAGCCGGGGGTATGACGCGCCGTCGGTGATCGTGTTGTTCGTGGTGGGGGCGGTCGCGTTCGTGGCGTTCCTGATCGTCGAGACGCGAGTCCGCAACCCGGTCTTCGATTTCCGGTATCTGCGGCTGCCGCCGGTGCGCAGTGCGCTGGTGGTCGCGTTCGCGGTGTACTTCGGGGTCTTCTCGATCTTCTTCTTCACCGCGCTGTATCTGCAGGTGATGATCCACTATTCGGCCGGGCGCACGGCGGCGGTGTTCGCGCCGATGGCGGTCGCCATCGTGGCGGGGTCGCTGGCGGCGGGGTTCTGGGTGGCGCGCAGTGGGGCGCGGATGCCGATGATCGTGGGGTGCGTGCTGGGGGCGGGCGGGATTCTGCTGACCCGGCATTCGCTGGACGGCACGGTCGAATTCACGCCGCTCGCGATCACGCTGGCGGTGGCCGGGCTCGGGTTCGGGATCGCGGTGGTGCCGTTGACCTCCGCTGTGCTGACCGGAGTGCCCGCTGAGCATTCGGGAATGGCTGCCGCGGCTACCAACACCATGCGGCAAGTGGGGGCGGCGGTTGGAGTCGCGGTGCTCGGGTCGCTGGTCAACGGGTTCCTCACCGCCGACCTGCGCGCTCGTATGACCGAGTTGGGGCTGCCGGACAACCTGCAGCCGATCGCCATCGACGCGGTGGAACGTGGGCGTATCCCCGCGGGCGTCGACCTGGCGACTGCGCTGAAATACGCCCCGCACGTGAACGAGGTTCTGCAGACGGCGACGGTCGCCTTCCATCACGGACTCGATGTGGCACTGCTGGTTTCGGCCGTCATGATCCTGGCCGCAGCGGTCTTCGTAGCCGTCAGCGGCTTCGGCCCGGCACGAAAATGACTGGCGCGAGCCAGCTTCCGCCGGGCAGCATGTCTCACATGTTCCCGCAGTCCATCGCCGCATACCCCGCAGTCGCGGGCGCGATGGCTGCGCTCCACCTCCCTGCGCTTGCCCTGGCGGCATCCGCATTCGACGGCGCACGACGCTGACCTTCTCCGGGACGTCCCGGGACCTCAGACGGGGAAGGTCGGCTCGCTGCTGAGGTCCCCTCGAACATCCCGGATGGAGAATTCATCATGGCCAAGCAGGCCTATGTCCGCACCAAGCCGCACCTGAACATCGGCACCATGGGTCACGTCGACCACGGCAAGACCACGCTGACCGCCGCCATCACCAAGGTGCTGGCGGAACGCGGCGGCACCGCTTTTGTCCCGTTCAATCGGATCGACCGGGCGCCGGAGGAGATCGAGCGCGGCATCACCATCAATATCGCCCACGTCGAATACGAGACGGCGACACGGCATTACGCGCATGTGGACATGCCGGGGCACGCCGACTTCGTGAAGAACATGATCACCGGCGCGGCCCAGCTCGACGGGGCCATCCTGGTGGTGTCGGCGGACGACGGCGTGATGCCGCAGACCGCCGAGCACGTGCTGCTGGCGCGGCAGGTGGGCGTCGAGCACATCGTGGTCGCGCTCAACAAGTCCGACGTCGCCGACGGCGAGCTGCTGGAGCTGATCGAGCTGGAGGTACGAGAGCTGTTGTCCGCCAACGGCTACGACGGCGACGGCGTACCCGTGGTGCCGGTTTCCGGGCTGCGGGCGCTGGAGGGCGACCAGCACTGGTCCGACCAGCTGGTGCGGCTGCTCGACGCCGTCGACGAGTACGTGCCCATGCCGGAGCGCTACCTCGACGCGCCGTTCCTCATGCCCGTGGAGAACGTGCTCACCATCACCGGCCGCGGCACCGTGGTGACGGGGGCGGTGGAGCGCGGCGTGGTCCGGATGGGCGACAAGGTCGCGGTGCTGGGCTACGGCGGCGCGATCGAGGCCGTGGTCACCGGCGTCGAAACCTTCGGCCGCACCATGGAATCGGCCGAGGCCGGCGACAATGTGGCGCTGCTGCTGCGCGGTGTGCAGCGTGGTCAGGTGGCGCGCGGCCAGGTGGTCGCGGCGGTGGGCAGCATCGCCGTGCACACCGGGTTCACCGCGCGCGTCCGGCTGCTGACCGCCGCGCAGGGCGGCCGGCGCACGCCCATCGCCAGCGGCTACCGCCCGCAGTTCTTCGTCCGTACGGGCGACGTCTCCGGGCAGGTGACGCTGCCGGAGGGGCGCGCCATGCCGGGCGACACCATCGAACTGGCGGTGGCCCTCGACCGCGCCGTCCCGCTGGAACCGGGGCTGGGATTCGCTGTGCGCGAAGGCAACCTGACGGTCGCCGCGGGCACGGTGCTCACGGTCGACGGGTAGGCGGCGCGTGAGAGTGGTCGAGGGCGGATCGAATCCGTCCTCGACCCCACACAACCCCGGTTGGTTTTGGGCGCGTGCCCCAGGGGGGCAAACGCGGTGTGGTTACACCCGGCAAAACCCAC
>NZ_JBHWHH010000045.1:0-45669 GCF_042732555.1 Nocardia sp. NPDC059764 | reverse complement strand
GGCGCGTCCCGCGGGACGCGCCTTTTCTCGTATCTCGCCGGGCACCCCGGTCAGTGCCGATTAGCGCGGTACCAGCCGATCAGCGCGTCGGTGGAGGAGTCCGCCTGCGGCTGTGGATCTTCCGCTGCGGTGAGCAACGGCGCCAGCGCCAGCGCCTGCTGCTTGCCGAGCTCCACGCCCCACTGGTCGAAGCTGTCGATGCCCCAGATCGCGCCCTCGGTGAAGACCTGGTGCTCGTACAGGGCGATGAGCTGTCCGAGTACCGATGGGGTCAGCTGGGGCGCGAGAATGGCCGTGGAGGGCCGGTTTCCGGGCATCACCTTGTGCGGCACCAGGTTCGGGGCGGTGCCCTCGGCGGCGATCTCCTCGGCGGTCTTGCCGAAGGCCAGCACCTTGGTCTGGGCGAAGAGGTTGCTCATCAGGATGTCGTGCATGCTGCCCGTGCCGTCCATGGTGGGCAGATCGTCGGTGGGACGGGCGAATCCGATGAAGTCGGCGGGCACCAGCCGGGTGCCCTGGTGCAGCAGCTGATAGAAGGCGTGCTGGCCGTTGGTGCCGGGCTCGCCCCAGAAGATCTCGCCGGTGGAGATGGTGACCGGGGAGCCGTCGGCGCGCACCGACTTGCCGTTGGACTCCATGGTCAGCTGCTGCAGGTAGGCCGGGAAGCGGGCCAGGTCGTTGGAGTACGGCAGCACCGCGCGGGACTGGGCGCCGAAGAAGTTCGAATACCAGACGCCGAGCAGGCCGAGCAGGACCGGCGCGTTCTCGGCCAGTGGCGCGTTCCTGAAATGCTCGTCCACGGTGTGCATTCCGGCCAGGAACTCGGCGAAGCGCTCCTTGCCGACGACCGCCATGACCGACAGGCCGATGGCCGAGTCCACCGAGTAGCGGCCGCCGACCCAGTCCCAGAACCCGAACATGTTGGCGGTGTCGATCCCGAAGTCGGACACCCGCTGCGCGTGCGTGGACACCGCCACGAAGTGCTTGGCGACCGCGTCCTCGCCGAGCGCCGCCACCAGCCAGCGGCGGGCCGCGGTGGCATTGGTGAGCGTCTCCAGAGTGGAGAAGGTCTTGGAGGCGACGATGAACAGCGTGGTGGCCGGGTCCAGGCCGTCGAGCTTCGAAACCAGGTCTGCCGGATCGACATTCGAGACGAAGCGGGCGGCGATGCCGGCGTCCGCGTAGTGCCGCAGCGCCAGGTACACCATGGCCGGGCCCAGGTCGGAACCGCCGATGCCGATGTTCACCACGGTGGTGATGCGTTCGCCGGTCGCGCCGCGCCACTGCCCCGAGCGGACAGCGTCGGTGAAGTCGCCCATCCGCTCCAGCACGTCCTGCACTTCGGGGACGACGTCCTCGCCGTCCATGTCGATGTGGCCGCCCGCGGGGACCCGCAGCGCGACGTGCCCGACCGCACGGTCCTCGGAGGTGTTGATCCGCTCCCCCGCGAACATGGCGTCGCGGCGGCGTTCCACCTCCGCCGTCTCCGCCAATTCGACCAGTAGGTCCAGGGTTTCGCGAGTGACGCGGTGCTTCGAATAGTCGATGTGCAGGTCACCCACCCGCACGATCAGCTCCCGGCCGCGCTCGGGATCCTCGGCGAAGAACTCACGAAGATGCCGCGAAGCCAGGGAGGAGTGATGATCGTGCAGTTTCCGCCAGACCGCCGACGCGGTGATGTCGCTGCTCACGATCGCCGAGGTTACAACCACGGTGCCAATTTTGCCCTCCGCTTCGCTCCGGGCGGCGTTCGCGGCCCCGAGGTCTCGATTCTTCCCTCCTCCGCTCCTCCGCTTCGCTCCCCCGCTCCGTCGGTCCAGAATCGAGACGGCCGCGAACCTGTGAGCGAGACATCGCACTCGGTCCTAGGCTGAGGGCATGGTGTCTGAGACTGAGCTTCTTTCGTCTGTACCCACGCGGCTCTGGATCGGCGGGCCGGTGGAGGCCACCGGAGGCGCGACCTTCCCCGTCCACAATCCGGCGACCGGCGAGGTCATCGCGCGGGTAGCCGACGCGACTCCCGAGGACGCCGTGCGAGCGCTCGACGCGGCGGCCGCGGTGCAGGCCGAGTGGGCCGCGACCCCGGCCCGCGAGCGCGGGGAGGTCCTGCGCGCGGTCTTCGAGGCGATCACCGCGCGGGCCGACGAGTTCGCGCTGCTGATGACCCTGGAAATGGGTAAAGCGCTGCCGGAGAGCCGCAATGAGGTGCGCTACGGCGCCGAGTTCTTCCGCTGGTTCTCCGAGGAGGCGGTCCGCGTGCACGGCCGCTACCAGGCGGCCCCGGGCGGCACCGGCCGAATCCTGGTGCACAAGCAGCCCGTCGGACCCTGCCTGGCCATCACGCCGTGGAACTTCCCGCTGGCCATGGGAACTCGCAAGATCGGCCCGGCGCTGGCGGCGGGCTGCACCATGATCGTGAAGCCGGCGGGCGAGACCCCGCTGACCATGCTGCTGCTGGCCCAGCTGTGCGGCGAGGCGGGGCTGCCTGACGGTGTGCTGTCGGTGATCACCACCTCGCGGTCGAGCGCGGTCACCGCTCCCCTGCTGAACGACCCGCGCCTGCGCAAGCTGACCTTCACCGGGTCCACCCCGGTCGGCAAGAAGCTGGTCGAGCAGTCCGCGCACGGCCTGCTGCGCACCTCCATGGAGCTGGGCGGCAACGCCCCCTTCGTGGTCTTCGACGACGCCGACCTGGACGCGGCCGTGCAGGGCGCGGTGCTGGCCAAACTGCGCAACGGCGGTGAGGCGTGCACCGCGGCCAACCGTTTCCACGTCCAGAATTCGGTTCGCCAGGAATTCACCGACAAGCTGGTGGCGGCCATGGCCGAGTACCGGCTGGGCAATGGCGTGGACCCGGACACCACCCTGGGCCCGCTGATCAACGAGAACCAGCTCGACACCGTGAGCGATCTGGTGGACGACGCGGTGTCGGCGGGCGCGCAGGTGAGGCTGGGCGGCAAGGCCCCGGGCGGGGCGGGCTGGTTCTACCCGGCCACCGTGCTCACCGACATCCCGTCCCAGGCCCGCATCCTGCGGGAGGAGGTGTTCGGCCCGGTCGCCCCGATCGTCGGTTTCGACACCGAGGCCGAGGGTCTGGCGGCGGCCAACAACACCGAATTCGGCCTGGTCGCATACGTTTACACACGCAGTCTGGACCGGGCGCTGCGGGTCGCCGAGGGCCTGGAGACCGGCATGGTCGGGGTCAACCGCGGCGTCATCTCCGACCCGGCCGCGCCCTTCGGCGGCGTGAAGGAATCCGGCTTCGGCCGGGAGGGCGGCTACGAGGGCATCGAGGAGTACCTCGACACCAAGTACATCGCCCTGCCCTAGGCAGACGAAGAACCGCCCCGGGGTCGAGACACCCGGGGCGGCCTGGGGATGCTGCATCCGTGGCTCCGCATGCAGCGTGGCTTGTGTGTGCCCGCGATTCGCGACGCACCGCCCGTTGTATCGGGTCGAGCGGCGCTCAGCGTTAACGGACCTTCCCGAGTCGGAAGGTCCGTGGGTTTCAGGGGTGAAACCCCTGAGGGTCACGAGAGCTGTTAATGCCCGAGCCGGCCTCGGCCCAGACGCAGCAGGAGCATGGCGAGGGTGTGCCCCTCCTGACCCAGCTCGCTGAATCGCTCGAGTACCTTCATCTCGCGGGAGTGGACGAGCTTGGGCCCGCCGTTCGCCATTCTGGTCCGTCCGATGATGCGCGAGACCTCGGTGCGGCGCTTGATGGCCGCGAGGATCTCGGCGTCCAGCTTGTCGATCTCCAGGCGCAGCTTTTCGATCTCCGCTTCGGAGGGCAGCGGGGCGGAGTCCGAGCCGGTGGCAGACTCGGAATGTCCCGTCGTCGAGATGCTCATACTTTCAACTCCTCGTGGTCCAGAACGTCGATCGGCGGGTGGACCCATCCTGTTACCGATCGGTTCTTCACCAAGAATCTGACCTGTCGGCCATACATTGTCCCCCCTGGAAAATCATTGTCTCCCCGGGATCGGGCTCAGATGCACTGTGCCCTGGGTGGGCAGGTGTGTCGCACCGCGGTCGAGCCGGTCATGGGACGAGTCTGCCACGGGGAGGTACCCGAGCAAAACGGGTACGTTTGTGAATCTCCTGAGTTTCCTCCTGTCACATGGTTCACCAGAAGTTCGCCGGACCGGCACTAATCGGACACCTGTGCGATCCCGCCCGACGGCTGTCGGTGCGCGCCGGTAGCGTGGATGGGCGATGAATACGACGGTGGCTCAGGACGAGCAGAAGACCCAACGGTTGCTCGAGGGATTGAATCCGCAACAGCGCGCCGCGGTGATGCACACCGGCACCCCGCTGCTGATCGTGGCCGGGGCCGGTTCTGGAAAGACCGCGGTCCTGACCCGTCGTATCGCCTATCTCCTCGACGCCCGCGGGGTGCGTCCGAGCGAGATCCTGGCCATCACCTTCACCAACAAGGCCGCCGCCGAGATGCGGGAACGCGTCGCCGGGCTGGTCGGCCCGCGCGCGGCGGGCATGTGGGTGTCGACGTTCCACTCCAGCTGCGTGCGCATCCTGCGCACCCAGGCGTCGCTGCTGACGGGGATGAACTCCAACTTCTCCATCTACGACGCCGACGACTCCCGGCGGCTGCTGGGCATGATCATCCGCGATTTCGAGATCGACCCGAAGAAGTACACGCCGCGCCTGCTGGCCACCGCTATCTCGAACCTCAAGAACGAGCTCATCGACGCCGCCCAGGCCGCCGCCGACGCCGAGACCGAGGAGGCCGAGCTGCCGCGCATCGTGGCGCGGGTCTACGGCGAGTACCAGCGACGGCTGCGCGCGGCCAACGCCTTCGACTTCGACGATCTGATCGGCGAGACGGTGTCGGTGCTGCAGCGGCATCCGCAGGTGGCCGAGTACTACCGCCGCCGCTTCCGGCACGTGCTGGTCGACGAGTACCAGGACACCAACCACGCCCAGTACGTGCTGGTGCGCGAGCTGGTCGGCCATCACCGCGGCGGGGTGTGGGGCGATGACCCGGACACCGGCTCCGAGCAGCGGGTGCCGCCCTCGGAACTGTGCGTGGTGGGTGACGCGGACCAGTCGATCTACGCCTTCCGCGGCGCGACCATCCGCAATATCGAGGAGTTCGAGCGTGACTTCCCGGACGCGGAAACCATTCTGCTGGAACAGAACTACCGTTCCACCCAGCACATCCTGACCGCCGCCAACGCGGTCATCGCCCGTAACGAGGGCCGCCGCGACAAGAAGCTGTGGACCGATCAGGGCGACGGCGATCTGATCGTCGGGTACGTGGCCGACAACGAGCACGACGAGGCCTCGTTCGTGGCCCGCGAGATCGACCGGCTGGTGGATCAGGGCGACGCCAACTACGCGGATGTGGCGGTCTTCTACCGCACCAACAACAATTCGCGCGCCCTGGAGGAGATCTTCATCCGGATGGGCCTGCCCTACAAGGTGGTCGGCGGCGTCCGCTTCTACGAGCGCAAGGAGGTCCGCGACATCGTGGCCTACCTGCGGGTGCTGGAGAATCCGAACGACGCGGTGAGCCTGCGCCGGGTGCTCAACACCCCGCGCCGCGGTATCGGCGACCGCGCGGAGGCGTGTGTGGCCGTGCACGCCGAGCAGCGGAACATCGGTTTCGCGCAGGCCTTGCGGGATGCCGCGGCGGGCAAGGTCGCGCTGCTCAACTCCCGGTCGCAGAAGGCGATTTCGGGATTCCTGGAGCTGCTGGAGGAGATCCGGGCGACCGGGGCGCAGGCCACCGAGCACACTGGCGGCGCGGCCGCCGTGGACTTCCCCGATGTGGGTTCGATCGTCGAGGCCGTGCTGGATCGCACCGGATACCGGGCCGAGCTGGAGGCCTCCGATGATCCGCAGGACGGCGCGCGGCTCGACAACCTCAACGAATTGGTCAGCGTCGCACGGGAATTCAGTTCCGAGGCGCGCAATAATGTGGAGGCCGCGCGGGACGAGGGCCTGGTGCCCGAGCAGGCCGAGGGCGAGCCGGAGCCCGGGTCGCTGGCGGCGTTCCTGGAACGGGTCTCGCTGGTGGCCGACGCGGACCAGATCCCGGAAGAGGGTTCGGGCGTGGTCACCATGATGACCCTGCACACCGCCAAGGGCCTGGAGTTCCCGGTGGTGTTCGTGACCGGCTGGGAGGACGGCCAGTTCCCGCACATGCGCGCGCTGGGCGATCCGGCGGAGCTGCAGGAGGAACGCCGGCTGGCCTACGTCGGCATCACCCGTGCCCGCAAGCGCCTGTATCTGACCCGCGCGGTGGTGCGTTCGGGCTGGGGGCAGCCGGTGTCGAATCCGGAATCCCGCTTCCTCCAGGAGATTCCGGGTCATCTGATGGACTGGCAGCGGCTGGAGCCGACGCCCTCGCAGTCGCGCGGTTTCCGCCGCCGCGGCGAGGACGACGGCCTGGAACGGGATTGGACGCGCGGCGACGGCTGGTCGGACTCCCGTCCCGGACTGCGCGGTCGCGGCGAGGGGCGGCCCGCTCCGGCGGCGGCCGGGGTCAAGCGCAACAACACCGGTCTGGTGCTGGCGGTCGGCGATCGCGTCAATGACGACAAGTACGGTCTGGGCCGGGTCATCGCGGCGGAGGGTTTCGGGGCGCTGGCCACCGTCACCATCGACTTCGGCACCGCGGGCAAGATCCGGCTGATCCCGTCCTACAGCCGGACCCTGACCAAGCTCTGATCAGCCGAGGCGGCTGAGGACGTCGTAGGCGCGCACGGCGTCCTCGGGGAACACCAGGATCCGGAAGTGGTCCTTCAGGTTCCGCCACCGGTGGATGCGCGCCGGGCCCAGCGTGGCGCGCACCCCGTGATTGTTCAGCAGCTGCCGCACGTGGCGCGCGGACTGCATGTCGTACGCGGTGGCGGCGGCCACCAGCAGTCCGTATTCGCCGTCGCCGGTGCGTGTCCGGAGTTTCATGCTCGACTCCCGTTGTCCTGCTTCGCTTTCAGCACCATCAGCTGCGCGCGCTCCTCATGATGACTCGAGGCGGTGAGGGCCTCGCGCTCGGCGGCCGGATCCGCGGTCAGGAACCCGCCGATTCCGGGTGCGCCCGCGGCTCCGAGCTTGCTCATCTTCTTCGGAACCGGCGCGCCTTGGTATGCCACCGTCCCGAGCGACTGGTGCACCTCGATGTACTCGCCGTGCGGCAGCCGCTTGACGATCCCGGTCTCGATCCCGTGTTCCAGTACCGCCCGGTCGCTGCGTTGTAGTCCCAGGCAGAACCGGTAGGCGACGGTGTAGGCCAGTGGCGGCGCCAGCAGGAGCGCGATCCGGAAGAACCAGGTCGTCGCGTCGAGCGAGACATCGAATTTCAGGGCGTGCGCGCGCCCACCACATTCCGCTCGGTGCGGGCGGGACCGGGGAACTGGGTGTGCTTCTGGTACCAGACCAGGGCGATGTGCGCACCGATCAAGGCCAGCATGATGCCCGGGAAGAGCAGCACGTGGGTGATGTAGAGCCGCGGGATCAGGACGGTGCCGGGGAATTCGCCGCCGAAGAGGAAGAAGTGGGTCCAGGTGCCCACCACCGGGACCGCCATGGTGATGCCACCCAGCGGTGAGCGCAGGCCGGTGCCGGAGAGCAGGTCGTCGGGCAGCGAGTAGCCGAAGTAGCCCTCGAACATGGCCAGGATCAACAGGATCGCGCCGATCACCCAGGTGGCTTCGCGGGGTTTGCGGAACGCGCCGGTGAAGAACACCCGGAACAGGTGGATGATCATCGACGCCGCGAACAGCAGAGCCGCCCAGTGGTGGACCTGCCGGACGAACAGTCCGCCGCGCACGTCGAAGGAGATGTCGAGGACGCTGCGGTAAGCGGCGGACATCCGCACGCCCCGCAACGGCTGGTAGACGCCGTTGTAGGTGACCTCGGTCATCGACGGTTCGAAGTACAGCGTCAGGTAGACGCCGGACAGCAGCAGGATGATGAAGCTGTACAGCGCGATCTCCCCGAGCAGGAACGACCAGTGCGTCGGGAACACCTTGTCGATGGAGCGTTTCAGGCCCACGGCGAGGTGATACCGCTGGTCGGCGGCATCGGCGCGGTTCGCGGTGGTGGTCATGACCATGAGACGCCGGCGGGTCCCGAAACGTGACATCCGATTACGACAGATTGTCGTAGATCACAGCCACCCGGTGAGCGGTCAGTCCACGTAGCCGCGCTGGATGATCGATTCGACGTCCACGCCCCCGGGCAGGGTGCCGAACGCGATGCCCCAGTCGCCGCCGAACCTGGTCTCGCAGAAGGCGTCCGCGACCGCCGGGTGGCCGTGCCGCACCAGCTGCGCGCCCTGCAGCACCAGCGCCATCAGCTCGACCACGCGGCGGGCCCGGTATTCGATGTCGGCGAAGTCGGTGAGCTCCTTGCCGATCCGGTCGATGGCCTCGTCCAGGTGGCGGTTGCCGCCGCGAGCCAGGTTGACCTCGTTGAAGAACGCCTCGACGGTCTCGGGCTGACGGCCCATGGCGCGCAACGCGTCCAGCGCCGCCACATTGCCCGAACCCTCCCAGATGGACATGAGCGGGGCTTCCCGGTACAGGCGCGGCATGCCGGATTCCTCGGCGTATCCGTTGCCGCCGAAGCATTCCAGCGCCTCGGCCGCGTGCGCGGGGGCCCGCTTGCACACCCAGTACTTGGTGACCGCGAGCGCGATGCGGCGCAGCGCCGCCTCGGCCGGATCGGAGTCGGCGCGGTCGGTGGCCCCGGCCAGGCGCATCATGACGGTGGTGGCGGCGTCGGATTCGATCACCAGGTCCGCCAGCACGTTTCGCATGGCGGGCTGATCGATGAGCTTCTTGCCGAACACCTCCCGGTGGCGGGCGTGGTGGGTGGCGAAGACGACCCCGGCGCGCATGCCGGTGGCCGAGCCGATCACGCAGTCCAGGCGAGTCATGTTGACCATCTCGATGATGGTCTTGACGCCCGCGCCCTCCGCGCCGACCAGCCAGCCGATGGCGTTCTCGTACTCGAGTTCGGAGGAGGCGTTGGACTTGTTGCCCAGCTTGTCCTTCAGCCGCTGGATGCGCAGCGCGTTGCGGGTGCCGTCGGGCAGCACCCGGGGCAGCAGGAAGCAGGACAGCCCGCCCGGCGCCTGGGCCAGGGTGAGGAACATGTCGCCCATGGGGTGCGAGGTGAACCATTTGTGGCCGACGATGCGGTAACTGCCGTCGGTCAGCGGGGTGGCGGTGGTGGTGTTGGCGCGGACGTCGGAGCCGCCCTGCTTCTCGGTCATGGACATGCCCGCGATGAGACCGGCCTTGGTGGACGGCTCGCGCAGGCCGAAATCGTAAGTGCGCGAGGCGAGCAGCGGCTCGTACTTCGCGGACAACTCCGGATTGTGGCGCAGTGCGGGGACCACCGCGTAGGTCATGGAGATCGGGCACATGTGCCCCGCGTCGGCGATGCCCCACGTGAAGAACTTGGCGGCGCGGGCGGTGTGCGCGCCCTGCCGGTCGTCGCGCCACGGCGCGCCGTGCAGGCCGTGGGTGACCGCGACGTCCATCAGGTTGTGCCAGTACGGGTGGAATTCCACCTCGTCGATGCGGTGGCCGTAGCGGTCGTGGGTGTGCAGGACCGGCGGGTACTCGTTGGCGACCCGGCCCCACTCCTGGGCCTCGATCCCGCCCGCGAGCACGCCCAGTTCCCGCACCTCGGACTCGGCCCAGCCAGCGCCCTCCCGGTGCAGGCCCTCGATCAGCGCGGGGTTGCGCGAGTTGTCGAACGGGGAGATGGGCGGCACCTGGTTGAAGACGTCGTGGGTGTGCATGACGGGTGACTCCTATTCGTGGGGGACGCCGCGGGCTTCGGCGGGGACGCCGAGGGCGCGCAGGGCGAAGGCGACCAGTTCCGGCAGCACCGACTCGCTCTGGAGCTGCTGGGAGAGCGGCCCGACCAGCACCTCACCGATCGCGCCGACCAGCGCGGTGGCGGAGGTCGCCGGATCCTGCGGCGGCAGTTGGCCATTGGCGATGCCGTCGGCGATGGCGGCCACGTAGGTCTCGGCGAAGGCCCGGCGGAAGCGCAGGCGTTCGGCGTCGACGGCGGTGTCCACGGGCTCGGCAAGCAGCACGTAGGCGAGTTTGGGGTTCTTGAGGGCGCGGCCCGCGAAGGTCTCGACGGCCGCGGTGACCCGATCGGAGGCGGTGCGGCCCGCCCCCGCCGCGCCCGCCTCGGCGACGGCGTCGACCTCGCGGGTGACGACCTCGCGGAAGACAGCGGTGACGAGTTCGGCCTTGCCGCTGAAGTTCTTGTAGACGGTGCCGGTGGCGACCCCGGCCTCGGCGGCGACGGCGGCCATGGACAGTCCGGAGAAGCCGTCACGGGAGAGGACGGTCATGGCCGCGCGCACGATCGCCCCCGCCTGGGCGTCCAGTCGAGCCTGGACAGCGGGTGTTCTCCGATAGGCCATGAAAGAAGTGAACCACTGATTCATTTCTTGACGCAAGCCCACCCGTCACCCACCGCCACCCTTCATTCGAGACGCTTCGCGCCGCAGCCCTGTTCACGGCGTAACGTCGGGCCCGTGACAGTACGAGTGGAGCGCAACGGCCCCGTCTACACCGTGATCCTGCACCGCCCCGGAGCCCGCAACGCGGTCGACGGACCCACCGCGAAAGCCCTGGCCGACGCCTTCCGCGACTTCGACGCCGACCCCACCGCCGCGGTCGCCGTGCTGTGGGGCGACGGCGGCACCTTCTGCGCCGGCGCCGACCTCAAGGCGCTGGGCACCGAGCGCTCCAATCAGGTCACCGAGGACGGCGACGGGCCCATGGGTCCCACCCGCATGAAACTGTCCAAACCGGTCATCGCGGCGGTCTCCGGCTACGCGGTCGCGGGCGGCATCGAGCTGGCGCTGTGGTGCGATCTGCGAATCGCGGAGCAGGACAGCACCTTCGGCGTCTTCTGCCGCCGCTGGGGCGTGCCGCTCATCGACGGTGGCACGGTGCGGCTGCCGCGTATCATCGGCGAGGGCCGGGCCATGGATCTGATCCTCACCGGCCGCGCGGTCGGGGCCACCGAGGCGCTGCAGATCGGCCTGGTGAACCGGGTGGTGCCGAACGGCGAATCCCGGCGCGCCGCCGAGGAACTCGCGCTCGAACTGGCGGCGCTGCCGCAGACCTGCCTGCGCTCGGACCGGATGTCGGTGCTGGAGCAGGACGGTCTCGAGGAGCCGGCGGCGATCTCCAACGAACTGCGGCACGGCATGAAGGCGCTGATGGACGGCGCGCTCGACGGCGCCCGGCGTTTCGCCGCCGGCGCGGGGCGGCACGGCAACAGCGCGTAGTCAGCGCAGCCGCGGCGCGGAGAGGCGCCGTCGGAGCGGACCGCGCGAGCGGCGGGACAGCAGCCCGACTCGGCACGGCGTGCCCGCCTCGCGGAGGCCCCGTATACGCCCGGCAGCGCGCTGCCGGACCGATCGGTACGCTAACCGTTCGATGAATCGGCTGAGCGTGCTGGACGAGATCTTCCTGCGGTCGCATCGGGGTCTGGGCACCCCGATCGTCCTGCAGGGACTCTGGCGTACCGCCGAACCCGTGCATCCGGCGCTGCTGTGGCGGGTGCACCGCGATCTGCGCACCGGGCCGCTGGGCCGGCGCGTGATCCGCTCCCGGGTGCCCGGGGCGCGGCCGCGCTGGCAGCCCACCGAGTCCGCGTACCCGTTCACCATGACGAGCGAGCCGATTCCGGTCGCCGCGATCCTGGACTGGGCCGACCGGCAGGGCGAGGACCTGAACCCGGAGACCGGGCCCGGCTGGCGGCTCTCGGCGGCGCGGCTCGACGACGGCGGCTGCCTGGTCGCGCTGACCTGCTCGCACGCCCTGGCCGACGGACGCGCGCTGACCCTGGCCATCGACAACGCGCTGTCGGGCATTCCGCTCGCGGCTCCCGTTGCGGGACATTCGGATTGGGCCGACGCGCGTGGCATGTGGGCGACCGTGCTGGGCGGAACCGCTCGCGCGCTGCGCCGCGGCATCCCGGCGCGACCGGCGCCGAACGCCGACCGGAAGACGGTGTCGGGCGGCAGGAAAGCCGGTGACCGACCGGCCACCCGCGCGACCGTGCTGCAGATTCCGGCCCGCGACTGGAATCGCGTCGCCGTCGCGCACGAGGGAACCGCCAACAGCCTGTTCGTGTACGTGATCGCGAAAATGCTGTGGGCCGGCGGATTCCAGCCCGACACCATCGCCGCCAGCCTCCCCGTCGACACTCGCGACGAGCCGCGCGTGGACAACGACATGTCCATGACCGAGATCGCCATCACCCGCGACGACACCCCGGCCTCCCTGCGGCAGCAGGCCCGCCGGGCCTACGAGCACCGCATGACCAGCCCCGGCGGCATCCCCGAGGAACTCCTGCAGGTCATCCCCGACCGCTGGGCGTACCGGCTGGCCAAGGGCGCGGGTGAGCGCGACATCCTGTGCTCCAATATCGGCAATCTGCCCGAATCGCTGCTGGCGCTGGGACCGCACGCCTGCACCGGGGTGGCGGCGCGCGCCATCCACCCGGGGCTGCGGCTCGACGCCCTGCCCCGCACCCGGCTGTCCGGGTACCTGACCCGGATCGCCGACACCTACACGCTGTCGCTGGTCAGCCTGGACCCCGACGCGGTGCCCACGGCCGCGGCGCTCACGGCGCTGGCCGACGCGGAACTGTCCGCGCTCGACCTGCCGTACACGCGCTGGTAACGCCGCTCAGGTGAGCGCCGGAATCCGAACCCCTTGCCAGGCCAGGCGTTTGGTGCGGTCCGGGTCGAATTCGACCCGGCTCGGGGAATCGATGATGAGGGTGGCGCGCCGCTCCTCGGTGTAAGCGGGCCAGGCCGGGAGCGGGGCGCCGGTGCGGGCGAAGGACAACCAGTTGTCCTGGAACTGTTTGGACACCGACTGGAATCCGCGATGCCCGCCCAGTGCCGTCATGGCCCGGCCGATCCCCGTGTCGACCGCGCCGAACACGGGGATCAGATCGAGGGCGTGGGTCGCACCGAAACCGCTCAAATGCACTGCGCGCGGGGCGAAGTCGTAGCGGTAGGCGTAGGTGGGCGCGAACCGGCTGTGCGCCTCCATGACCCGGACCGAGGGCCGCCAGAAGGTGAAGTCGCCGCCCATCCGGACGGCGGCCTTCTTGCCGGGGAAGCCGGGATAGGCGGCGGCGACCCGGGATTCGACGGCCGCGCCGTATTCGGAGAGCGCGTCGTGCAGGCGTTCCTCCGAGGTCGGCATGGTCTGGCCGAGTTTGGTGAAGATGGGGCCCTCACCGTCGGCCTCGAGGGCCTGGTCGACGTGGCGCAGCAGCCAGCGCATGCGGTCGGGGGTGGTGGGCAGGGTGTCGTCGAGGCGTACGAACAGGGTGGCCTCGTCGCGGTTGGTGCCCAGGATCAGCGGCACCCGGTGCGCGGTGCCGTTGGCGAACGCGGCGACCGGTGCGGCGGGCAGGAATTCGCCGTCCACCACCGGGGAGACCGGGAACAGGCCCGGCTGTTCGTGCATGACGCGGGCCAGCGCGCGATCGACGCCCTTACGAATGTCATTGGCCCCGGCGGTGCTCAGGGCCTGCGCGGCGTCGGCGGGGTCGATGCCGAGTTCGTCGAGGCAGCGGCGGGCGAAGAGGCGGGCCTCGGCCTGGCTCGGCGCCCAGTCGGCGGGCGCGCTCTGCGCGATGCCGCGATGGAACAGCCCGACCGCGGCGGGGGTCGCCATGAGCGACAGCACCGCGTGCGCGCCCGCGGATTCACCGAATATGGTGACATTGCCGGGGTCGCCGCCGAAGGCCGCGATATTGCGCTGCACCCATTCCAGGGCGGCGACCTGGTCCCGCAGCCCCAGATTGGAGTCGAATTGCCGGTCGGGCGTGGAGTATTCACCGAAATCGACGTACCCGAACGCGCCCAGCCGGTAGTTGACCGACACCACAACCACATCGCCCCGGGCCGCCAGCCGCGCACCGGAATACAGTCGCAGCGCGGAGGTTCCGATCATGTAGCCGCCGCCGTGGATGAACACCATCACCGGCCGTGGCGTCCCCGACGGCGAGTTCGGCGCCACCACATTCAGTGTGAGGCAGTCCTCCCCCGTCGCCTGCGCCTGCCGCGGCCCGATCCGCGCACCGTCACGGTGTTGCATTGCGGCATAGCCGAAGACGGTCGCGTCCCGCACCCCGGTCCAGGGCCGCACCGACTGCGGCGCCCGAAAGCGCAAGTCGCCGACCGCCGGCGCGGCGAAGGGAATGGACCGCCAGCGTGAGACGCGGCGGCCCCGGATTCCGCGAACCACACCGTCCGCGGTCGTGATGTCTGTGGTTGCCACCATTGGAAAAGCGTAGACCCAACGCTGGGCCGCTCCCAGGGCCTACGCCCCCGGACCCCATATATGGCGACTCTCGCCACCCCGGGACGAGCGGCTCCCCCACCGGGCCCGGGCGACACCGGCCGATTCCGGAGGCCCGGACCCACCCGGCCGGGCGCAGGTCCGGGACCGCTCGTCGCCGCGGTCCCGGAGGCGGGTTGTTCGGGTCGCTACTGGAGGTAGCCCTCGACCTGGCGGGCGGAGTTGGGCTGGGCCTCGTCGGGGTTGCGGCCCTGGTCGAGGCGGGCGCGGCGCTGGCGGAGCAGGTCCCAGCACTGGTCGAGCTGGACCTCGATCTCGGCGAGCTGGCGGCGTTCGGCCTCCGGGTCGAGTTCGCCGCCGGTGGTCTGGGCGCGCAGCTCGTGCTCACGATCCACGAGTTCCTTGATGCGCGCGTGGATGTCCTTTTCGGTCATGCGGTCCACTGTACGACCCGGGCCAGCGCGTTTCCGGCCAACCGGACCGCGCCGGGCAGGTCCGCCGCGGGCAGGGCGGCGTATCCGAGGGCTATGCCGAAGGTGCGCCGGGGACCGACGTGGTGGCGGGACAGACCGTCCAGGTAGACGCCGTCCGCGCGGGACGCGGCGATCGCGCGATCCTCCTGCTCCGCGCTCGCGAGGGGGACGTAGACGTGCGAACCCGCGTCGTCGCCGCGCACCTCCAGACCGTGGCGGCGCAGTTCCTCCAGGACGAGGGCGCGGCGGGCGGGCATGTCGCGGCGCAGGCGGCGCAGATGCCGGGCGAGGTCTCCCGCGCGGGCGAGTTCGGCCATCACCTGCTGTCCGGCGGGCGAAGGGCTGGTGCCGGTGAGTTCGCGGTGGGCGAGCACCGCCTCGGTGACGGCGGGATCGGCCACCAGCCAGCCGGTTCCGAGCGTGGGGGTGAGGATCTTGCTGGTGGTGCCGAGGTGCACGACCACGTCCGGGGCGAGGGTGGCCAGCAGGGGCAGCGGCGCGGTGTCGTACCGCAATTCGCCGTCGTAGTCGTCCTCGATCACGAGGGCTCCCGTGCGGCGCGCGAATTCGATGAGCTGCACCCGACGCGCCGCGGGCATGCGCGCGCCGAGCGGAAACTGGTGTGCGGGAGTGCAATACACCATGCGCGCGTTCTCGGGCAGCAGCTCGACGCGCAGCCCGTCGGCGTCGACCGGCACCGGCACCAGGCGCGCGCCCGCCGCCCGGAACGCGCCGCCCGCCCGCTGATACCCCGGATCCTCGATCGCCACCACATCGCCGGGCCGCAGCAACGCGGCCGCGAGTTCGCCTGCCGCCGCGCTGGTTCCGGCGGTGGCGAGGACGGTCGCCCCACTGCCCGCACCCAATCCTCGATGCCGCAGCAGGTGCTCCACCACGGCTTCGCGATACGCGGCCTCCCCGCGCCGATCCCGCCGGATCACCGGCGTCCGATCCGACGCGGCCCGCCAGGCGCGACGCCACGCAGCGGCGTCGATGGCCTCGATCGAGGGCGCCCCCGCACCCAGATCCAGCAGCCCGGCCAGCGGGTCGACCCGCTGCGGCCCGTCGCCCTGCGCGTCCACCCGCGGCGGCGTGGCCGTCAGATACGTCCCCGACCCGTGCCGGCCGTCCAGCCACCCCTCCGCATGCAACTGGTCATAGGCGGCCGTCACCACCGTCCGGCTCACCCCCAGCCGAGCAGCCAACTCCCGCGACGACGGCAGCCGATCACCGCCGCGCAGCGCCCCGCTGGTCGCGGCCCGCCGCAGCCCGTCGGCCACCTGCACGGCCAGCGGCTCCCGCCCCTCCCGCTCGATGGCGAACGGCAGATCGTCGTCGACCAGGCGATTCCCGCGCAAGTGGCCTCCTGATATCTCGGCGAATATTTGATATCAGGATGCCACTCGACGCCTCAAACCCTGCGAGACGAGGGCATAGAGAACGAACCCCGCCCCGGCGCTGGTGATCGCGTAGATCGTCATGTGCCGAACGCAGTCGTAGAGACTCACGTCCGTGATCGGATCGGTGCGAGCGTAGAGGGCCGCGACCGCCGCGACCGCGATCAGCGCAGCCGAGACCCAGCCCCGCCGGGGATCCCGAGGGACGGGCCGCGCCCCTCGATACCAGGCGATCGCATACCCCGCGAGCAGCAGCATGCCGCCGACGGACGAGACGTACCCGATCACGTTGTACACCCGATGTGGCCCGATCACGGCTTCCCGCAACGCTTCCCAATGCCGTACCGCGATACCATCGGTGTGGGTGAACTCGTCCCACGCCAGGTGCGTCATCGCGCCGACGATCAGGGCCGCGACCGCCGCCACCACCCCCGGCCGACTCCCGCCGATCGCCTTGCCGAGCATCCCTTGCACCGCGCCGCGCAGTCCCCAGGCGACCGCGACCAGGATCGCCCCCAGCAGCGCGTCCACCGGCAGCCCCCACAGCGCATGGGCCACCGAACCATCCACACCCGTCCACAGGTAGTAGGGCAGGTCCGGCGCGATGCTCCCGGCGACGAGCCCGGGAAACCAGAACGCCCGCCGCAAGGGCAAGACGGCCGCCGGATGCGCCAGCGTGAACGGCACGAACCCCCCCCAAAGTGGTCTGCGGATCTTCTGAAGAATTGGCTATTCAACAATGCCAATTCCCGGCCGACACTGGTCATATGAGTGAGACAGCGACGACCCGGACCCCATTGTCACCCACCTCGCGCAGCAGCCTCACCCGGTCCAAGGAGCGGGGCAGCACCGACCGCGCCGACCTGGACGCCATCCTCGACACCGGTCTGCTCTGCCATCTCGGTGTCCTGCTGCACGGCGCCCCGGCGGTCATCCCCACCATCTACGGCCGCGACGGCGACACCCTCTACCTGCACGGCTCCACCGGCGCCGGCAACCTGCGCGCCGCCATGACCGGCGACGTCTCCCTGACCGTCACCCACGTCGACGGCATCGTCTACGCCCGCTCCGCCATGCACTTCTCCATGAACTACCGCTCGGCCGTGATCCACGCCCGGCCGGTCGAGGTCACCGACCCGGAGGAACGCATGCACGCCCTCCGCGTCATCGTCGAGCAGGCCGCCCCCGGCACCTGGGACTCGGTCCGCTCCCCCGACAAGAAGGAGATGGCCGCCACCGCGGTCCTGGCCCTCGACCTGGCCGAGGCCTCGGTCAAGATCCGCACCGGCGGCCCGCGCGACACCCCCGAGGACATCGAAACCGGCGGTGTGTGGGCCGGAGTCCTCCCCCTCCGGCAGGTCTTCGACGCCCCGATCCCCGCCGCCGATCTGGAGGCGGGCATCGAGGTTCCGAAGCACGTCATGGAGCGGTGTAGCGAAAGCGTAGTAACGCTGTAGCCAGTCCCGTATCCTGGGATGATGACGAGTCCAGCGGAGCTTCCGGAGATCCCTCAGCGGGAGCTGCGGAACGATGCGAGCCGGGTCCTCCGCGAGGTCCGCGCCGGGCGCTCCTACACCATCACGGTCGATGGAACCCCGGTCGCGGATCTGGTTCCGCACCGGAATCTGCGCCGGCGCGCGGCCGTTCCGCTCTCCGAAGCCATCGCGGCCTTCAGCGGACCGTCCGGTGCCGCAACGGGAACACCGAGCAATTCGGCTGAACTCATCGACGATTCGCTGTACGACCCCTACGACCGGGCCTATCGCCGTGGGGAATTCGCGGAAGACGGTGGCGAATGAGCCCGGTACCCGTTCGCGGCCTGGTCGATACGAACGTGCTCATTCTGCTCGAGGCACTGGACCCGGATGAGCTGCCCGCCGAGTTGGTCGTCAGCGCGGTGACGATGGCCGAACTCGCGGCGGGCCCGCATTTCGCGACCGAACCGGGTGAACGCGCCAGCCGGATCGAACGCCTCCAGAATGCGGAAGCCCTGTTCGAGCCGCTCCCCTTCGATACCCGGGCAGCGCGGCGGTTCGGGCACGTCGTCGCGTCGGTGCTCGCGGCGGGGCGCAATCCCAAGCCCCGGCGGGTCGACTTGATGATCGCCGCCATCGCCTCCGTGCACGGATTGCCGTTGTTCACGGTCAATCCGGATGATTTCACCGGCCTGACAGGGTTGGTCGATGTCCAGAAGGTCACCCACCCGGACAATCGCTGACCCTGCTACTTGAGCAGGCGGGACATGCGGCGGTCGGCGAGGATCTTGCCGGAGGTCTGGCAGGTGGGGCAGTACTGGAAGGACTTGTCGGCGTAGGAGACTTCGCGGACGGTGTCGCCGCAGACCGGGCAGGGGAGGCCGGTGCGGGCGTGGACCTGGAAGCCGGAGCGTTTCTCGCCCTTGAGGCGGGCGGCGTCCTGGCCTACCGAGCGCAGGATGGCGTCGGAGAGGGTGGCGCGCATGGCCGAGTAGAGGGCGGCCAGCTGCTGGGGGTTGAGGGTGCCGGAGTTGGCGAAGGGGGAAAGCTTTGCGGTGTGCAGGATTTCGTCGGAGTAGGCGTTGCCGATGCCGGCCAGCAGGGTTTGGTCGGTGAGGGCGTTCTTCACACGCTGGGAGGTGCTGCCGAGGATCTCGGCGAATTCGGGTTCGCTCACCGCGAGCGCGTCGGGGCCCAGGCGGGCGATGCCGGGCACCGAGAGCGGATCGGCCGTAATCCACACGGCCAGCCGCTTCTTGGTGCCCGCCTCGGTGAGATCGAAAGCGGGCGTGGCGCCCTCGGGCGTGAATAAGTGCACGCGCAGCGCGAGCGGGCCTTTACCGGGCTTGGGCGGGTTGGCGCCGGGTTCGTCGATCCAGCGCAGCCAGCCGCCTCGTGACAGGTGGGTGATCAACCACAGCCCGTCGCAATCCATTCCGAGGTGCTTGCCCCAGTGCCCCACCCCGGTCACGTCCCGCCCGGACAGCGCGGTCGCCGGCGGATCGAAGGTTTTCAGCACGCTGAGCGCGGCCACGTCGACCCGCCCGACCACCGCCCCCACCGCATGCTCGACCAGAAACTGCTCGAGCGCCACAATCTCCGGTAGTTCGGGCAACGGATCTCCTCCAATCCCCGAGGCATCCACCCGAGCCAGCCGACCCGGGCGATCGCCTCCACCCTAACCCGACCGCCCGACACACCCGGGCTTCAGCGCGCGGGATACGCCCCGTGGAACACGGTGCGGCCGAGCGGGCGCCGCCCCGGATGCCGACGGCTCTCGGCGGCGTATCCGACCGACATGAGCAGCGCGACAGCCGCGTCATCACGCCCGTCGAGCCCGATCACCTTCTTCACCTCGTCCTCGTCCCACCCGTTCATGGGCGCGGTGGCGAGCCCAAGTTCGGTCGCGGCCAGCATGACGTAGCTCGCCGCGATCATGGCGTCCTTCACCGCGTATTCGCGCAGCAGGCCGCGCTCGGCCAGCCCCTGCTGGAACTCGGTGGACGCGGCGGCGAATCCGGCCGTGAACTCCTCGCTCCAGGCCTGATTGCCGCGAGCGAGTTCGAAGATGTCGGACCGATCCGCCCGCCAGGCATGTGGTTCGGCGACGAAGACCAGCATGACGGGGGCCTCGGCGGGCTGGGGCTGGCCACCGGTGGCCCGGGTCAGACCTTCGCGCCCGGCCGTGTCGGTCACCACCACCAGCGACCGGTCCTGCAAATTCCAGCTGGAGGGCGCCTCCATGGCGAGTTCGATCAGGGTGTCGAGGGCCTCCGCCGGGACCGGGTCGGGCCGATAGTGGCGGACTGTGCGGCGGGTGCGGATCGCGTCGGCGACGCTCATCGATGTCATACCACTAACTATCGGAGAGTGACTCTCGATCGGGAAGAAGGCACTAAATAGTGCGCTACTCTCGAAAAGGTGACAGTCGTGGAATCCTCGGGCCTCCCCGCCGACGCCTACTCGGCGAAATGCCCCACTCGCCAGGTGCTCGATCACATCGCCGGCAAATGGACGGTGCTGGTGATCGATTCACTGCTGGACCAGGGCACCCTGCGCTACACCGAACTGTCCCGCCGCATCGGCGGGGTATCCCAGAAGATGCTCACCCAGACCCTACGCAGCCTGGAAACCGACGGATTCCTCACCCGCACAGTGCATCCCACCATCCCCCCGCGCGTGGAGTACGAACTCACCGACTTGGGCCGCAGTCTCGCCGAACCCATTGCCGCCCTGCGTATGTGGACCGAGACCCACATCAACGAGATCGAGCGGGCACGAGCCGCCGCCGCGATCTGAGCATCAGAGGGAGCGGCGCAGCAGGTAGATGTCCATGATCCAGCCCTTGGCTTCGCGGAGGGCGGCGCGGCGGCGGGTGATGCGGGATTCGACGACGCGCAGTGGGCCTTCGATGACGACTTCGTCGGGCATGCCGAGGTAGGCGCCCCACCAGATGTAGATGTCGTCGCCGGGCAGCTGGGTGAACGAGCATTCGCCGTCGAGCATGACCAGGGTGGATTGACCGTCGGCCAGCCCCTCGTCGCGCAGCCGGCGGCCGGTGGTGATGTGGAGGGGTTCGCCGATCTCGTGCAGGACGGTCCGGTGGGCCGCGGCGAGGGCCTGCACACTGGTGATGCCGGGGATGACCTCGTAGTCGAATTGGATGCGGCCGCGGTCGAGGACGCGTTCGACGATGCGCAGGGTGCTGTCGTAGAGGGACGGGTCGCCCCAGACGAGAATGCCGCCGACGCCCTCGGTTCCGGCGAAGGCCCGTTCCAGGAGTTCGGCGCGCGCCTCGTGCCAGTCGGCGACCACGCCCTGGTAGGCGGCGTCGGCGCCACGCGCGGGCACGCTGCGATCACGCGGCGGGTCGGTGATCTCCACGACCGTGTGCGGTTGCCGGACGTGTTCGGCCAGGATCGCCGCGCGCACGTCCGTGAGCTCCTGTTTCTCGGCCCCCTTGCCGATCAGGAAGAACACGTCGACCTGGCGCATCGCCTTGACGGCCTGCACCGTCACCTGGTCCGGGTCCCCGGCCCCGATTCCGATCACAAACAACTTTCGCACGGTGCGTAAGCTTGCCAGGCGTGGAGAGCGCCCGAGATACCCAGTACGAGGACCTGCTCCGACTGGTGCTGGAGTCCGGCACCCCGAAGGCGGATCGCACCGGCACCGGCACCCGCAGCATCTTCGGACATCAGCTGCGCTACGACCTGTCGCAGGGCTTTCCGCTGATCACCACCAAGAAGGTGCATCTCAAGTCGATCGTCTACGAGTTGCTGTGGTTCCTGCGCGGTGACTCGAACGTGAGCTGGCTGCGCGAGCACGGCGTCACCATCTGGGACGAATGGGCCGACAAGCAGGGCGAATTGGGCCCGGTCTACGGCGTGCAGTGGCGGTCGTGGCCCAGCCCGGACGGCACCCACATCGATCAGATCTCGCAGGTGCTGCAGACCCTGCGCACCGACCCGGACTCGCGCCGCATTATCGTGTCGGCCTGGAACGTGGCCGAGCTGGACAAGATGGCCCTGGCCCCCTGCCACGCCTTCTTCCAGTTCTATGTGGCCGACGGCAAGCTGTCGTGCCAGCTGTATCAGCGCAGCGCGGACCTGTTCCTGGGCGTCCCGTTCAATATCGCCAGCTACGCGCTGCTGACCCTGATGGTGGCGCAGCAGACCGAACTGCAGCCCGGCGAGTTCATCTGGACCGGCGGCGACGTCCACATCTACGACAATCACGTGGAGCAGGTGCGCGAGCAGCTGACCCGTGAGCCGTACCCGTTCCCGAAGCTGCACCTGCGTCCCGCTCCCTCGTTGTTCGACTACGAATACGAGGACGTGGAAATCGAGGGCTACCAGCATCATCCGGCCATCAAGGCGCCGGTGGCGGTGTGAGCAGAACCGTCGGCCTGATCTGGGCGCAGACGACACGGGGAATCATCGGGCGGGACAATACGATTCCGTGGCGGGTGCCCGAGGACATGGCGCATTTCAAGGACGTCACCTTCGGTCATCCGGTGGTGATGGGCCGCAAGACCTGGGATTCGCTGCCCGTGCGTTTCCGTCCGCTGGACGGCCGCCGCAATATCGTCGTGACCCGGCAGCCGGAGTGGGCGGTGGACGGCGCGGAGCGGGCGGGTTCGCTGGCCGAGGCGCTGGAGATGACCGGCGACAAATCGGTGTGGATCATGGGTGGCGGTGAGATCTACCGCGCGGCAATGCCTTTCGCGACGGAGCTGATGGTCACCGAGATCGACGCCGATGTCGACGGCGACACCGTCGCCCCGGCGATCGACCGGCAGTGGCGGGCCGAGGCGGCCGATTGGCGGGAGTCGTCGACGGGTCTGCGCTATCGATTCCGTCGTTATACGCGTCCTTCCAAGCCCGGAGTGACGGGGCGATAACGCGCGGATTCCTTGTCCGGCAATTCCTGCACACACCGCGCCGAAACCGCCGAGCGCCCCGGGTGTGTCCGGCATACTCAGCGATACTCCGGCGAAAGGCAGTCCATGGACAAGAAGTCGCTGACCGCGGTTGCTCGCCAGCAGCTGAAGCTGGCCGCCACGGCGTCGAGCGGGCGTAGTTCGTCGACCATCTACGGCGGCCACACGCATTCGCTGCGGCAGACGGTAATCGCGTTGACGGCCGGACAGACACTCGCCGAGCACGAGAATCAGGGCGAGGCGACGCTCATGGTGATCAGCGGGGTGCTGGTGTTGATCAGTGGCGCCAACGAGTGGAAGGGCTCGGCCGGCGATCTGATCGTGATCCCGAACGCACGACACAGCGTGAAAGCCATCGATGACGTGGCGTTTCTGCTGACCGTGGCCAAGTAGGGCGACCCGACACGGACGGACCGGACCGGCGGGTGGTCGAGGGCAGGGCCTAGGCTGGGGCTCATGCGTGAGCCACAGCCGATCATCGACCCGCTCACCCCGGCCGCACTCTTCCTCGTCGTAACCATCGATGAGGGGGGCGAGGCGGTGGCGCGGGATTTGCTCGCAGATCTGCCCGGGTTGCGCCGCTCGGTCGGCTTCCGACTGCCGGGTTCGGGCCTGGCCTGCATCACCAGCATCGGGTCCGCGGCCTGGGATCGTCTGTTCGCCGGGCCGAAACCCGCACAGCTGCACGAGTTTCCGGGTTATGTCGGGGAGCAGCATCAGGCCCCGGTCACGCCGGGTGACCTGCTGTTCCATATTCGGGCCGAGGTCCAGGACGCCTGTTTCGAATTGGCGATGAAGCTCGCCGAGCGGCTGGCCGGAGCGGGCACGATCGTGGATCAGACGGTGGGTTTCCGTTATTTCGAGCAGCGCGATCTGCTCGGTTTCGTGGACGGCACCGAGAATCCGGAGGGCCAGCTCGCGGTGACCGCTGCGCTGGTGGGTGACGAGGATCCCGAATTCGCCGGTGGCAGTTACGTGATGGTGCAGAAGTACCTGCACGATATGGCGAGCTGGAAGGCGCTCTCGACCACCGAGCAGGAAAGGGTCATCGGGCGAACCAAACTCGACGACTTCGAGCTCTCCGAAGACGACCAGCCCGCGGATTCCCATGTGGCCGTGAACGATCAGGATGTCTCCGGCAATATCGTGCGCGCCAATATGCCGTTCGGCTCGGTGCGGGACGGCGAGTACGGCACCTACTACATCGCCTATGCCGATGATCCGGCGGTGCCCGAAGCCATGCTGACCCGCATGTTCCTGGGCAGCGACGAGGCGGCGTACGACCGCATCCTGGATTTCTCCACCGCCATCACCGGTACCTCGTTCTTCGCCCCGCACGCGGCGTTCTTCGACAACCTTCCCGACGCGCCCGCTCCGGCGGTCGCGGTCGCCGCGCCGGAATCCAATGGCGCGGGATCCCCGGACGGGTCGCTGGGAATCGGGACGCTGCGAAATCGTTGAGTAGCTACGAAATCGTCGAACCGACAAGGAGCTGACGCATGAACAACCTGCATCGCGAACTGGCGCCGATCACCTCGGAGGCATGGAAGGCCATCGAGGAGGAGGCGACGCGAACCTTCAAGCGGCACATCGCCGGTCGCCGCGTGGTCGATCTGTCGGGACCGCACGGGGTCGACTACTCCGCGGTCGGCACGGGCCGCACCACGGCGATCGAATCCCCGGGCGAGGGGGTGCAGGCGCGGCAGCGCGCGGTGGTGCCGCTGATCGAATTGCGGGTGCCGTTCACGCTTTCGCGCACCGAGCTCGACAATGTGGAACGCGGAGCGCAGGACGCCGACCTGGATCCGGTGAAGGCGGCCGCCAAGAAGATCGCGTTCGCGGAGGACCGTGCGATCTTCGAGGGCTATCCGGCGGCGGAGATCCAGGGCATCCGGGCCGCCACCTCGTGCGAGCCGGTGAAGCTGCCCGGTGACGCGCGTCTGGCCCCCGAAGCGGTGGCACAGGCATTGAGCAAGCTGCGGCTGGCCGGTGTGGACGGCCCGTATTCGGTGCTGTTGTCCGCGGACCTGTACACCGCGGTCAGCGAGACCTCCGATCACGGTCACCCGATCCGCACGCACATCGAGCGGCTCATCGACGGCGAGATCATCTGGGCGCCGGCCATCGACGGCGCGTTCGTCTTGTCCACGCGCGGCGGCGATTTCGATCTGCAGCTGGGCCAGGACCTGTCGATCGGCTATCTCTCCCACGACGCGGAGACGGTGCAGCTGTACTTCCAGGAGAGCCTGACGTTCCTGGTGTACACGGCCGAGGCGGCGGTCGCGCTCGAAGCGTGATCAGGTGATCAGACGAGCGCTTCCCGCCAGGGTTTGACGCGCCAGGCGCTGACCACGCCGTGCAGTACGAACGGGTCGGCCTCGGCGAACCGGCGGGCGGACTCCTCGGTGGTGAAAATGGCCATGGCGCCGTCGATCCCGGCATCGGCGAAGGGCCCAATCATCAGGAGTTCGCCGCGGTCGGCGAATTCGCGCCAGCGGGCGCTGTGCGCCTCGAACCAGATCGGCGCGGTGGTGGCGAAGTCGGGGGCCGAGTCGTAGAAGAGGACGAACTTCATGAGCGCTCCTCGGGTCAAGGCTGGCGGGGCATAGCGCGACTGGTGTGAAGGTAGCGCGTCTCGGCGTGCCCGTCGCCGTTGATCAGGCCGTAGACGGTGTGGCGGCCGCGGATCGGGTGGGCGGCGATGAGGGCGTCGGGCCGCAGGTGCAGCACTTCGATGCGGTCGGGGACCGCGACCAGGGCGGCCTCGGTGGTGAGGGGTTTGGTGGAGAGCCAGGCGCGGCCGTCGGGGTCGACGTCGATGGCGTGCTCGTACATGGCGGAGCGGTAGCGGCCGCCGACGCGGGCGGCGTCGACCGGCTCGGGGCGGGCCGGGGGCACCGGGCGGGCGGGCAGCCGGATGCCCGCGTGCTCCCACAGCAGGTCCTCGACCAGGTCCCGGTAGAGCGCGAACGCGCTTCCGCCATTGGCCAGCAAGGCGATCGCGACGCCGGAGCCGGGCGCGATGCGCAGGAAGGCGTTCTGGCCCAGGGTGCTGCCGTCGTGCCCGAACAGCCCGGTGGCGGCGTCGAACAGCTGCCAGCCCAGTCCCCAGTGGGTACCGTAGCCGATGTCGGGCACCTCGATGTGCGGCCGGGTCATGTCCCGCACCGCGGATTCGGGGAGCACGGCGGTCCCGTCCGGGGCGCGGCCGCCGGACAGGTGCAGCCGGGCGAACCCCAGCAGGTCGCGCGCGGACATGGCCAGCCGCGCGCCGGCCGGGGCATTGGAGGCCGGGAGCGCCCACACCGGCGCGGGCAGCGGGCCGGTCTCGGGCTCGAATCCGGTGTGCCCGACCGCGGCCCGGAACAGGATGGCCTCGTCGGCGTCGGCGGCCACCCGGGTCAGCCCGAGCGGGGTCACCAGCCGTTCCCGCAGCAGCGTGTCGAAGGGCTTGCCGCGCAACACTTCCAGGATGCGGCCGAGCAGCACGTACCCGCTGTTGCAGTAGGAGAACATGGCGCCGGGCCGGTGCACCTGCCCGGCGTCGGCGATGGCGGGCACGAAGTTGGCGACCGCGTCCGCGCCGCGCCCGGTGTCGAGGA
Source organism: Nocardia sp. NPDC059764 (assembly GCF_042732555.1). Classification (NCBI taxonomy): domain Bacteria; kingdom Bacillati; phylum Actinomycetota; class Actinomycetes; order Mycobacteriales; family Nocardiaceae; genus Nocardia; species Nocardia sp. NPDC059764. Next base: position 19,444 of record NZ_JBHWHH010000045.1, on the reverse strand, counting down.
ACAGGTCGCCGTCGATGCCGGAGGTGTGGCCGAGCAGCTGCCGGACGGTGATGGCGGCGGCCGCGTCCTCGTCGCGCACCCGGAATTCGGGCAGGTAGCGCCGCACCGGGGCGTCGAGGTCGAGCAGGCCCTCGGCGACGGCCTGCATGATCAGGGTCGCGGTCCACGGCTTGGTGATCGATCCGATCTGGAACACCGAATCCGTGGTCGCCGCAACGCCGGTCGCGGTGTTGAGGACCCCGGCGGCCGCGTCGGTGATCCGGCCGCCGGTCAGGACCGCGACCTGTGCGCCGGGCACCCCGTACTCCTCGATCAGGTCGCCCAACCGGCGTTCGAGATCGACGGCTGGCACCATGGGTCGCTCCTTCGGGTAATGCTGACCCACACCGCCGGAGGCGGTAGGAGTGGGCATCGTAGGTTAGGTCGGCGACGGCGCCGGTGTCGAGATCTCCGGGCACCCGGGACCGGGGACGGGTACGGTGACGCGCAGTCGGTTGCGGGAGGCGATGAGCGATGGTGCGGGCGGGCGTGGTGCCGGGACGCCGGATTGCCGGTTACGCGGTGGCGGGCGTGTTCCTGGTCGCGGTGGTCTGCGCCGGGACGATCGGGGTCTTCGGGCTGAATCGGGTGTTCACGGGGTTGTTCTTCGGGGCGGCCGCCGCGGTGGGATTGTTGATTCTGCTGTTCGGACGGGACGGGGTGGAGTTGACCGAGGCGGCGATCGTGCGCCGGACGCCGTGGGGCACGTCGACGGTGGCGTGGGATCGGGTGGTGGCGGCGCGGTTCGCGCTCGACGAGCACGGCCGCTGGACGCTGGCGCTGGATCTGACCGACGGCGACGAGCCGCACCGGGAACTGGTGCTGCTGTCCATCCCCCCGGTGCACCGCCCGGTGGCGAGCGCCTACGACCAGCGCAAGCGCGAGCAGGTCACCGAGATCCGAACCATGTTGCGGCAGCGCCGGATTCCGGTGACCATCCTGCCGGAGATCGCCGAGGCGTTGCAGGAGCATTGGAAGATCGCCCCGCCCACGCGTTGATCCCCGGCGGGCCCGCTCGGGTACCCGGTTAGGGTGGGTGCCGTGATTCGTACCGCGGCACTGGCGCACATCCGGGACCGCCGCATGCTGCAGACCCGGTCCGACGGAAAGACCGTCTTCTACATGGCGGGCGGCAAGATCGATCCGGGCGAGACCCCGGAGATGGCCCTGCACAGGGAGATTCGCGAGGAGCTCGGGGTCGGCACGGCCGGGGTGAGCGAGCTGGGCGTGTTCGAGGCCGAGGCGTACGGGCACACGCCCGGCACCCGCCTGCACATGACCTGCTTCCTGGGCGAGCTCACCGAGGAGCCGCGAGCCTCGGGCGAGATCGCCGAACTGCGCTGGTTCACCCTCGCCGAGTACGCCGCCATGGACGAGGTCGCTCCCGGTTCGCTGCTGGTCTTCCAGCACCTCCACGCGCTCGGCCTGATCGACTGATCAGGAACCCGGTGTGACGCAACCGAAGACGTCGACCCGTTCGTCCGGCCTGTGCCGGGACGGTCAGCTGCTCTGATCGTCCCCGGTTCCGTCGGACATCGACCGCGAGTCGTCGGGCGGCACATTGTCGGCGGTTCCCGTGTAGGGCCGGTTCGGGATGCGGGTGGCCGCGGCCAGGCCCACCAGCAGGAACAGCGCGGCGGCCAGCAGGGTGGTGCGGGTGGAGTCGGTGAAGGCCCGGCTCAGCGCGTCCGCGATGGCCGCGCCGCCCCCGTGCTCGCGCACCCCGGGGATGGCGCCACCCGCGGATTCCCGGGTGGCGGTGGCGAGGGTGTCGGCGGCGTCCGGCGGCAGATCCTTGACCGTCGAGAGGCGGCGCGGCAGATCGTGGGCCAGGGCCGCGGACAGCAGCGCACCGACGACCGCGGTACCGAAGGCCGAACCGACCTGCCGCACCGTGCTCTGGGTGGCCGAGCCCTGACCGGAATTGCGCGGCGGCACATCGGCGAGCACGGTCCCGGTCAGTTGCGCGGACGCCATGCCGAGCCCGATGCCGTACCCGATCAGCAGCACCGCCAGCCACCAGCCGGAGATGTGCGGGGTGACGAACAGCGCGGCCAGGGCCACCGCGGCGACCTCGAAGGCGAGGCCCAGCTGCACCACCCGCACAGGCCCGTAACGCCGCACCAGCCCTTCGGCGATCCCCGCGGCCAGGAACGCGCCCACGGCCATGGCGGCCAGCACGTAGCCCGCGCCGAGGGTGGACAGCCCGAGCACGTTCACCATGAACAGCGGCAGCACGAACAGCAGGCCGAATTCGCCCAGCGCCACCAGGAACGCGGTGATATTGCCCCACCGGAAGCTGGGGATCTTGAACAGCGCCGGATCCAGCAGCGCGGAACGACCGATCAGACGGCGGTGCTGTTCCCACTTCACGAACAGGTACAGCGCCAGCACGCCCAGCACCAGCAGCACCGGGATCGGCGAGATGGGCGCGCTGACCGGCCATTTCCATCCGGCGATCGGGAACTCCCGCAGCGGTTTCCACCAGCCGTAGGTCTGGCCCTCGATGAGTGCGAACACCAGCAGCGCGAAACCCATTGCGCTGAGCAGGAATCCGTCCACGTCCAGGCCGGGCGCGTTCTTGCCGGTACGGGTCTCGGGGACGAACAGCACCAGCCCGATCAGCACCACGATGCCCAGCGGGATGTTCACCAGGAAGATCCAGGGCCAGGTGAAATAGGTGGTGAGCCAACCGCCGAGCAGCGGCCCGATGGCGGCGACGCCGGAGATGACCGAGCCCCACACCGCGAAGGCGATGGCCCGGTCGCGGCCGCGGAACAGCGCGTTCACGGTGGCCAGCGTGCCGGGCATGACGCCCGCCGCGCCGATGCCCTGGATGACGCGGCCGAGGATGAGGGGTCCCGCGCTGTGCGCCCGCGCGGCGAGCAGGCTGCCGAGCAGGAAGACGATGACGCCCGCGGCGAACATGGTGCGCCGTCCGAGCCGGTCGCCGAGTCGGCCGCTGGTGATCAGCAGCGCGGCCAGCACGACCGCGTAGATGCTGTTGATCCATTGCGCCTGAGTGAAATTCAGCCCGAGCTCGTCGATGAGGACCGGCAGCGATACCGAGACGATGGTGCCGTCCAGCACCACCATGCCCAGGCCCAGCGCCAGCACGCCGAGGGTGATCCACTTCCTGCGCCCCAGATCGGGCCGAATTTCCGTCATCCGTCGCTCCCGCCGCTGAACAGTCGTCCGAGGACGCCGATGTTCCGGTTAGCTGTCTATGCGCGAAATGTCCGTTGCTCAGTGTAGGCCGAGGATGTTGGACAGCTGAACATTAGCCGGTCGGAAAAGGGAAACGATGCATGCCGGAATCCGATAACTTGGAAATCGTGTCGATGATGAAGGGTTCCAACGTTCCGGTGGCGGCCTCCGAGGTTCGGATCGAACTGGGCTGGGAATCGGGACCCGGGGTCCCCGACGCCGACGCCTCCGCGCTGCTGCTGGCCGGTGGGCGGGTCCGCTCGGACGCCGATTTCGTGTTCTACAACCAGCCCGCGCACGCCTCCGGCGCGGTGCACCACCGGGGCAAGCAGCCCGGACCCGTAGTGGTCGACGCGCTGTCGGTAAATCTGCCTCGGGTGGAGCCGCAGATCGACAGCATCGTGCTGGCCGCCTCCGCGGACGGCGGCACCTTCGCCCAATTCCGGGGCCTGCACGTGCGTTTGGTGGATGCCCGCGGGGTGGAGCTGGCCCGGTTCGACAGCGCCGACGCCACCTCCGAGACCGCGTTCGTGCTGGGTGAGCTGTACCGCCGCGACGGCGGCTGGAAGTTCCGCGCGGTCGGCCAGGGCTACGCCTCCGGACTCGCCGGACTCGCAACCGATTACGGCATCACCGTCGACGACGCGCCCGCCCCGCAGCCGATTCCGCCGCAGCCGGTCACTCCCCCGCAGCAGCAGTTCACGCCGCCACCGCCGCCACAGCAATTCGCTCCCCCGCCCGCGCCGCAGCAGTTCGCACCCCCACCCGCGCCGCAGCAGTTCGCACCCCCACCCGCGCCGCAGCAATTCGCACCCCCGCCCGCGCCGCAGCAATTCGCACCCCCGCCCGCGCCGCAGCAGTTCGCACCCCCACCGCCCCAGCAATTCGCTCCCGCGCCACCGTCCCAGCAGTTCGCTCCCGCTCCGCCGCCCGCGCCCGCGCCGCGGGTGAATCTGGCCAAGATCTCGCTGACCAAGGAGGCCCCCGCGGTCTCGCTGACCAAGGCGGGCGCGACCGGCGGCATCATGCGGGTCAACCTGAACTGGTCGGTCCCGAGTTCGGGCGGCCTGTTCGGGCGCAAGCGCGCGCAGGGCGGCCTGGATCTGGATCTGTGCGCCTTCTGGGAGCTGACGGACGGTTCCCGCGGCTGTGTCAGCGCGCTGGACACGTTCGGCAATCTCACCAAGCCGCCGTTCATCGCGCTGGATCAGGACGACCGCACCGGGAACAGCGCGACGGGCGAGAACCTGGCCATCAATCTGGATCAGACCACGGCCTTCCGCCGCATCCTGGTGTTCGCCTCGATCTACGAGGGCGCCCAGGATTTCCGCGGCGTGCACGCCACCGCGACCCTGTTCCCGCGCGACGCCCCGCCGATCGAGATGGAAGTGGGCGGCTGCCAGGACGATTCGCGCGAGATGGTGCTGGCGCTGATCGAGAACATCGGCGGCGAGCTGGTGGTGCGCCGCGAGGGCCGATTCATCCGCCCGCCGGAGGGCCGCAAGTTCTGGGGCAAGATGGCGGTCGATCAGGCCTACGGCTGGGGCCTGAAATGGGGCACCTCGAAGGGCAAGTCCTGAGCCGACCGGCTCAGGACGACGGCGCCCGGTGTACCGCCGGGCGCAGTTCGCGCGCCAATTCGAGTGCGGCGAGCCGGTTCTCGGCGAGCGGTCCGGTCCAGCAGAGCAAGCGCAGGATGGCATCGGGAATGAGCTGTTCGGCGTACTCGGGCGCCGCGCCCTCGTCGGAGCGCATATTGATGACCGATTCGACCAGCCGGAAGGGCAGTCGTTCGGCTCCCGCGACCGCGCCGGTCCCGGCTTCGGCGATGACGGCGGCGGCCAGGGTCTCGTAGTGGCCGCGCAGTTCGTCGCGGCGTTCCCGGAAGCGGGCGAAGCGTTCGCTGCGCAGCTCGGGTAGGAGGTACAGCGCGCCGAGGTTCCAGCGGCTGGCGCACAGCTGGCTGACGTCGAACCAGGCCAGCGCGTAGAGCCGCACGGCGGCGGGTTCGGGGCGTTCGGCGAGGGTGCCCGCCAATTCCAGTGGCGCGGTGACCGTTTCGGCGAGCAGCGCGTCGAGGATGTCGTCCTTGGCGGCGAAGTGGTGGTACAGCGAGGCCTGCCGGATGCCGACGGCGTCAGCGACCGCCCGGGTGGAGGTGTTGCCGTACCCGTGGCTGGTGAACAATTCGGCGGCGGCGTCGAGGATTTCGGCACGCGGCGTCTGGCCCGCGCGTCGGCGCGGTTCGAGGCGGGGCCGGCCGGGTCCGAGTTGGGTCACCTTGCCATTCTGTCCTACCGCCTCCGTCACCTGGCAGGTGAGGTTCCTGTCACTTGACAGAAATATCGGCAATGCAGAAGTTACGGCGGGCCACGCACCCGATACATCGGCGTCACCGGAGCGGCGATCGCGAATGGAAACCTTTCAAGCGATAGATATTCGCCTCGGGAAAGACTCACCGCCCATGGTTGCCTCCGCCGAAGCCCTCACCCCGGGCTCCCCGACCGGTTCCGATACCAGCGCCGACAGCACCGATCTGGCGCGTTTCGGCTATCAGCCGGTGCTGCACCGCAAGCTCGGCCGCTACGCCTCCTTCGCGGCCGGCTTCTCCTTCGTCTCCATCCTGACCACGATCTTCCAGTTCTTCGGCTTCGGGTACTCCTTCGGAGGCGCGGCGTTCTTCTGGACCTGGCCGATCGTCTTCGCCGGCCAGTTCCTGGTGGCGTTGAACTTCGCGGAACTGGCCGCCCGCTACCCGATCTCGGGCTGCATCTATCAGTGGTCGCGCCGCCTGGCCGGGGAGGTGGTGGGCTGGTTCGCGGGCTGGATGATGATCATCGCGCAGATCGTGACCGCCGCGGCCGCCGCCATCGCGTTGCAGGTGGTGCTGCCGACCATCTGGTCCGGCTTCCAGCTGATCGGCACCGACACCGCTCTCACCTCCCGCGACGGGGCCTCGAACGCGGTGCTGCTGGGCAGCGCGCTGCTGGCGCTCACCACGCTGATCAATGTGATCGGCATCGACTGGATGGCGCGGATCAACTCGCTCGGCGTCACCATCGAGATCATCGGCGTGCTCGCGGTGATCGCGGTCTTCTTCACCCACACCGATCGCGGGCCGGGCGTGGTCACCCACACCGATCAGGCCGCGGCCGGACCCTATTGGGCCGCGTTCCTGGCCTCGGGGCTGATGGCCGCCTACGTGATGGTCGGATTCGACTCCGCCGGTGAACTTTCGGAGGAGACCAAGAACCCGCGCCAGGTCGCGCCGCACACCATCCTGTCCGCGCTGGCGGTGTCGGCGCTGGGCGGCGGGCTCATCCTGCTGGGCGCGCTGATGGCCGCCCCGAGCCTGTCCGACGGCTCGCTGGCGAGCGGCGGTCTGGCGTACGTGATCGAGGCCAAGCTCGACACCACGCCCGGCAAGGTGGTGCTGGCGTGCGTGGCCTGCGCGATCACGGTGTGCACCTTGGCGATCCAGACGGCCGGGTCGCGACTGCTGTTCTCCATGGCCCGCGACGAGCGGCTCCCGTTCTCCAAGCAGCTGGCGACCGTGCACCCCCGCTTCGGCACCCCGGTGTGGCCCGCGGTGGCGATCGGCGTGCTCGGCATCGGCCTGCTGCTGCTGAACCTGGGCAACGCGGCCGTCTTCGCGACCCTGGCCAGCGTCTGCATCGTCATGCTCTACATCGCCTACCTGCTGGTCACGGTGCCGCTGCTGGTGCGCCGGGTCAAGGGCTGGCCCGCCGACGTGGCCGGTGACGCCGCGGGCACCAAGCTCTTCGCGCTGGGCCGCTACGGCATCGCGATCAACGCGCTGGCCGTCGTCTGGGGCGTCGCCATGGCGGTGAACCTGGCCTGGCCGCGCAGCGCCGTCTACACCCCGAACGGCGGCGGCTGGTGGATGCTCTGGGCCGCACCGCTGTTCGTCCTGGTCACGCTGGCGGTGGGGGCGGTGGTGCACCGGCTGGTGACGCCCGCCCGCGGCCCCGTCGCCGAGACCGTCGCCCAAATCGCCTGAACGGAGTAGCAATGACCACAGCGAACACCACGGGAGCGCGGGACCACGCCCGCGCCCAGGCCGCGGCCGCCGCCGACTTCGGGCCGGAGCTGCCCGCCGATGTCGACAGCACGAACATCACCGTCGCCCAGCGGATTCCGGCCGGTGGCTACGCGAATGTCGTGCTGGCCCGTGGCACCCGGGTGCGGCTGTCCGATCCGGACGGCGGGGCGTGCGCGCACGTCCTGCTGTTGCGGGCCGAATCTCCCTGGGAGCGGCTGAATGTCGCGGACACGGTGAAGGTGCCGTGGCAGGCCTACCTGGGCGTGGGCCATCCGCTGCTGTCGGATCAGGGCCGGGTGCTGGCCACGGTGCTGACCGATACCTCGGGCAGCCACGACACCCTGTGCGGACCGTCGCCCGCCGCCCGCCAGGGCCTGCGGATGGCCGGGGTGAAGCAGGGTCTCGAGCCCCGCGACATCGGGCCGACGGTGTCGTTCTTCCGGGGTGTGCGCGTGGAAACCGATGGCGCGCTGACGATCACCGGCGGGACGGGCGGTGCGGGCGCGGCGGTCGAGCTGCTCGTCCACCTGCCGGTGACGCTGCTGGTCGCCAATGCCGAGCACCCGCTGGACCCCACCCCGGTGACCCCGCTGGATCTGGTGGCCTGGTCCGCGCCCGCGGACCTCGCCCTGTCCCCGAACTCCGACCCGGAATACCTGCGCGCGGTGGAGAACACCGAACAGGACTGGCACGCACGCACTCTGGAGGCACGCGCATGATCACCACCACCCGCACGGTCGTCCTCGACGAGACGGTCCCCGCTCGCGCGCCCTGGTCGGCCGTGGTGCGCGCCGGGGAGCAGCTGGAGATCATCGACCTGCACGGCAATCAGGCCGTGGATTGCCTGCTCTACAACGCCGCGGACCACGCCGACCGCTACAGCGCCCAGGCCACCGTCACCGCGCAGCGCAATATCTTCCTGGGGACCGGCAGCGTCCTGCGCACCGAGTCGGGCGCGCCGCTCATGACGGTCGTCGCCGACGAGGTCGGCAATCACGACACGGTGGCCGGCGCGTGCTCGCAGGAATCCAACACCCTGCGCTACGGCCACCACACCCGCCATCAGCACGCCTGCGTGGAGAACTTCCTGGCCGAGGGCCTGAAGTGGGGCCTGGGCAAGCGGGACCTGGTCTCGAACATCAACTGGTTCATGAACGTTCCGGTCGAGGCGGACGGGACGCTGGGCATCGTGGACGGCCTGTCCGCGCCCGGCAAGACCATCACCTTGCGCGCCGAGATCGACACCCTGGTGCTGGTCTCCAACTGCCCGCAGATCAACAATCCCTGCAACGGTTTCGACCCGACGCCCGTCCGCATGGTGGTGACCCGATGACGGCCGTGCTCCCCGATCTCGCCGTAACCGAGGACCCCTCCCCCGCACCGGCTTTCCGGGTCATCCGCCCGGGCATGCAGACGACGGTGCAGGATTGGCCCGCCCGGGTCGGCTACTGGCACGTGGGCGTGCCGCCGTCCGGCCCGATGGACGACCTGTCGTTCCGGCTGGGCAATCGGGCCCTCGGGAATCCCGAGGGCGCGGCGGGCCTGGAGTGCACGCTCGGCGGCCCGGCGCTGCGCTTCGACAGCGACACCTGGGTGTGCGTGACGGGCGCGCCGGCGCCGGTCACGGTGAACGGGCGCGCGGTCCGGCAGTGGCGCAGCGTGCTGGTTCCCGCGGGCGGGCTGCTGGATGTCGGCATGGTGCGCGGGCCCGGCATGCGGTGCTACGTCCTGGTGGCGGGCGGCATCGAGGTGCCCGAATACCTGGGCAGCCGTTCGACTTTCACGCTCGGCAAGTTCGGCGGCGGCACCGGGCGCGCGCTGGCCGCGGACGACGCGTTCGAGCTCGGCCCGGCGGGCCGGGTGACGGCCGGGGTGCCCGGCGACGATCAGCCGGTGCTGACCCGGCGGTGGGAGCTGGCGGTCACCGAGGGCCCGCACGGTGCGCCGGAGTTCTTCACCCGCGCCGACTTCGACACCATCATCGGCACCGACTACGAGGTGCACTTCAACTCCGATCGGACCGGGGTCCGGCTGATCGGGCCGAAGCCGCAGTGGGCGCGCCTGGACGGCGGCGAGGCGGGCCTGCACCCCTCCAATATCCACGACACCGCGTACTCCATCGGCGCGCTGGACTTCACCGGCGACACCCCGATCCTGCTCGGCCCGGACGGCCCCAGCCTGGGCGGGTTCGTCTGCCCGGTGACCGTGGTCGCCGCCGACCGCTGGAAGCTGGGCCAGCTCACCCCGGGTGACAGCGTGCGCTTCGTGCCGGTGCGCGCCGAACGCGCGGCCTCGCTGCGGGAACTGGGCGCCGAGCGGCGCGCCGCCTGGCCGGTGGTGCTGTCCACCGGCGGCGACGGTGACGACGGCGTCCTGGCCCGCCGCGACGGCGCGGACACCGCCGTCACCTACCGCCGCGCGGGCAATGACGGCCTGCTCGTCGAATACGGCGATATGACACTGGATCTGGAGCTGCGCGCCCGCGTGCACGCCCTGCACCAGGCGCTGCTGGAACGCGCCGAACCGGGCATCACCGAGCTGACCCCGGGCGTCCGGTCGCTCCAGGTGCGCAATGATCCCGATCGCCTGCCCACCCGCAAGCTGCTGGACCTGCTGGCCGAGGTGGAGGCCGACCTGCCCTCCGCCGACCAGCTGGTGGTCCCGAGCCGCACGGTGCGCCTGCCGCTGTCCTGGGACGACCCGTCCACCCGGGAGGCCATCACCCGGTACATGCACGGCGTCCGCGCCGACGCCCCGTGGTGCCCGTGGAACATCGAATTCATCCGCCGGATGAACGGATTGGCTTCCGTGGAGGAGGTTTTCGACACCGTCTTCGCCGCCGAATACCTGGTGCTGGGCCTCGGTGACGTCTATCTGGGCGCGCCGGTCGCCACCCCCACCGATCCCCGGCACCGGCTGGTCACCACCAAGTACAACCCCGCCCGCACCTGGACCCCGGAGAACGCGGTCGGCATCGGCGGCGCGTACCTGTGCATCTACGGCATGGAGGGTCCCGGCGGCTACCAGTTCGTCGGCCGCACCACCCAGGTGTGGAACCACCGCTCCAGCGGGATCGGCGAAGACCCGTGGCTGCTGCGCTATTTCGACCGGATCAGCTGGTATCCGGTGAGCGCCGAAGAACTGCTCGATCTGCGCGCCGACACCGCCGCCGGGCGGGGACAGCTGCTGGCCGAGGACGGCGAGTTCCGACTCACCGACTACCGGAAGTTCCTGGCCGACAACGCCGACTCCATCGCGGACTTCCGAGCCCGGCAGGCCGACGCCTTCACCGCCGAACGCAACTCCTGGCGCGAGGCGGGCGAACTCGCCGAAACCCCCTGACCCGATCCCACCGCCTGACCCGATCTAGGAGCACGAATGACCACGTGGATTCACCGCCGCGACGATGCCGAGGTGGCCACCGACATCGCCTCCGCCGCAGGCGTTCTGGCGGGGCTGCGACTGGCCGTCAAGGACAATGTGGACGTGGCGGGCCTGCCGACCACCGCGGCCTGCCCCGACTTCGCCTACACCCCGGATCGCGACGCGCCCGCGGTGGCGGCGCTGCGGGCGGCGGGCGCGGTCGTGGTCGGCAAGACCAATCTCGATCAGTTCGCCACCGGCCTGGTCGGCACCCGCTCGCCGTACGGCGTCGTCGAGAACGCGCTACGGCCCGGATACGTCTCGGGCGGTTCGAGTTCCGGCTCGGCGGTGGTGGTGGCCACGGGCGAGGCGGACATCGCCATCGGCACCGACACCGCGGGCTCGGGACGCGTTCCGGCCGCGTTGCACGGTCTGGTCGGCATCAAGCCGACGGTGGGCGTGATCTCGACCGCGGGCGTGGTGCCCGCGTGCCGCTCCTACGACTGCGTGACGATCTTCGCCGCCGACCTGGGCCTGGCCGACCGCGCCATGGGCGTGATGGCCGCCGGCGCCGCGGGCCGCCCGTGGCCCGCCGACACCCGTCTGGCCGCTCCATCCAAGCCGGTGGTGGCGGTCTTCGAAACGCTGCCGGACCTGGATCCGCAGTGGCACACCGCGTTCGAGCGCACGGTCGCGTCGCTGCGCGATACGGGCGCGACCATTGTCGAGATCGATCCGGCCCCGTTCCTGGCGGCCGCGAAACTTCTCTACGAGGGCGCGCTGGTCGCGGAACGTTATGCCGCGGTCGGCGAGTTCGTCGACGCGCATCCCGAATCCGTCGATCCCACAGTCGGTTCCATCATCCGGGCCGCCCGAGACCTGCCCGCGCACCGGCTGGTCACCGACCTGGCCGCGCTGGAACGCCTGCGCGCCACCGCCATGGCGAGTCTCGCCAGCGCGGACGCGCTGCTGACGCCGACCGCGCCGGTCCACCCGACCGTCGCCGAGGTCGCCGCCGACCCGATCGGCGTCAATTCCCGGCTCGGCACGTACACGAACTTCTGCAACCTCTTCGACCTGTGCGCGGTGGCGGTCCCCACCGACGAGCCGCACTTCGGGGTGACGGTGCTGGCCCGCGCGTTCGAGGACGGCGTCGCGATCGATATCGCCGCACTGATCACCGGCACGCCGCTCGACCGGTGCTGGCCGACGGCCGTCGCGCCCGTGCGGGACCTGATCGTCTTCGGTGCGCACCTGCGCGGTCAGCCCCTCGAACACCAGCTGATCGAACTGGGCGCCCGCTGGGGCGGCCCGGTCGAGACCGCCCCGCACTACCGCCTCGGCGCGCTCGACACCGTCCCGCCCAAACCTGCCGTAACCCGGGTCGCCGCAACCGAATCCGGCGTCGCGGTGGCCGGGGAGCGCTGGCTGCTCTCCCCCGCCGCCCTCGGCCGTTTCCTCGCGGATCTGCCCGCCCCGATGCAGCTCGGCGCCGTCGAACTGGCTGACGGCACCTGGCACACCGGTTTCGGCTGCGCCGGGGCCGCCGCCGAATCCGCCAAGGACATCAGCGAATACGGCGGCTGGAAGGCGGCGCTGGCCGCCGGCGCTGTCGGCTGAGGCCGGTCTTCCCGGATCAGTCCCGCCAGAGGGCGGCGATCCGCGCCGCGTCCGACTTGCCCTGGGCGCGACCGGCTTCCAGTGACGGGACCCGGGTCGCGGTATCGAGGGGATTGAGTCCGAAGGCGGTGGTGGCCGCCTCGTCGGGCGCGATCACCTCGACCCGCGCCCCGGCCGCGACCAGTCCCGCGACCTGGGCCTCGAGCTCCTCGTCCGGCATGGGCGCGATCACCAGCACCCGCGCGTAGCCGGTGGCGAGGTCGGCGTTCACCGAGGTCCGGACGCCGCCGTCGGTGTAGCGCACCCCGTCGATGGTGACGCACGGCCACACCATGGGCACCGCCGAACTGGCCTGCACGGCGTCGACCAGCGCGACCCCGGAGTCCTTGCCGAAGACCCGCGGTTCCCCGGTCTCGGCGTCGACCGCGACGATGCGCAGGTCGCGGGCGGGCCACTCGTGCACCGGCAGCCGGGTCTCGATCACGGCCCGGCGGTCCGCCTCGGGGACGGTCTCGGCGGTCAGCGCGAGCGCCCCGATCCGCTGCCGCCGCTCGGGCGAATCCCCCTGCGTCTCTTCGATGATCGCCGTCATGGTCTCCCAGAGCCCGGCGAACTTCTCCATGGACGGCACGATCTCGCGGCTCTGCACCGCCGGATCCACCTGCCGCCGCACCAGTTCCGCGAGCTCGGTCCCGCTGCCGAGCTGCGCCGTCACATTCGACCCCGCCGACGTCCCGAGGAGCAGGTCCGCCCCCGTCACATCCACCCCCGCGTCGGCGAGCCCGGCGACGATGCCGGTCGCCCAGGAAATCCCCGCCACACCCCCGCCGCCGATGACCAGCGCACGTTCGGTCGTCATTCCGTCCCACTTTCTCACCACGAAGAAAACACACCCTGCGGTTCGCAAGTTACCGGCTGCGCGCCCGTCGCGACGGTTGTGCGGAATGTCGGCTCAATCCGAGATCTGGGTGGCCGCGGCATTGGTGGCGTCGCGGATCACGCGCAGGCTCGCGGTGAGGTCGTCGAGCTGAGCGGGGGTGAGCAGGCTGGTGAACCAGCGGTCGATGCCGTCCAGGTAGGCGGGCAGCACGCGGGCGACGCGGGTGGCCCCGGCGGCGGTGAGGACGGCGTAGGAGCTGCGACGGTCGGCGGGATCGGGTTCGCGGCGCACGAAGCCGTTGCGTTCCAGGCGGTCCACCAGGCGGGTGACGCCGCTGGTCGAGAGACCGGTCTGGGTGGCCAGGTCGGTCATGCGCAGCCGGCGGCCGGGTGAGCGGCTCAGGCGCATCAGGGCATTGAGATCGAGACCGGAGAGTCCATTGCTCTTCCAGGTCTCCTCGAGCCGGGCGATGAGCCCCTCGTGGGCCTCATAGAGCAGGCCGACGGCGGTCAGCCGGGGGTCGTCGAAGAGATGCTTGGGATCCACGCCGACCAGCGTAAACCAGGTGATTTCGCTGGGGATAGTTGACACGCGGAACAAATGCGCTATCTTGTTGTCAGCGCAATATTCCGCACAGCAACTAAATGGAGGTTCTCATGACGACACAGCGCTGGGCAGCGGGATTCCGTGCGCCGCTGGTGAATCCGGCCGAGGAGATCAAGCTGGCCGAGCCGCGCACCTTCGCCGACCAGACGGTCCGGCAGGTGGTGCGAGTGGCCGGCGGCGGCTCGACGCTGCGGGTGGTTCTCACCAACCGGTACGGCGCGGAGGAGCTGGTGATCGGGGCGGCGCGGATCGCGGTGCGCAAGGCGGGCGGCGAGATCGTGGCGGAGACGAATACGGAGGTGCGGTTCGCGGGGTCCGCATCCGTTCGGATCCCGGCCGGCGCCGATCTCGTCAGCGATCCGGTGGAGCTGCCCGTCGCGGCGGGCGCCGAGCTGGCGCTGAGCGTGTACCTGCCGGAGCCGGCGACGCCCGCGTTCTCGCAGTTCCCCATGGACAGCAGCTGGATCAGCACCGGCGATCGGACGGGCGACGCCGCACCGTCCGATGTCGAGGAAACCACGTCACGGTTCTTCCTCACCGGAATCGACGTCGCTGTCGACTCCGACGCCGCCGACGCTCCGGTGCTGGTGGCCTTCGGCGACTCGTGGTTCGAGGGCTTCGGCTCCACCCACGCCGGAAACCGGCGCTCGGTGGACGTCCTCGACGAGCGGCTGACCGCCGGGTGGGCGGTCAACCAGGGCATCGGCGGCAACCGGCTGCTCACCGACGAGATCGGCGAGCACGGTCTGGCCCGTTTCGAGCGGGACGTGCTGTCGGTGCCGGGCGTGGCGGCGGTGTGGGTCAACTTCGGCATCAACGACCTGATCCTGGCCGGCACCGCCACCGCCGACGATCTGATCGCCGGGTTCACCGCCCTGGCCGAGCGGGCCCACGCGGCCGGGCTTCCGGTGTACGCCAACACCATCGGGCCGTTCGCCGGGGCGATCTACCCGGGCCTGTCGCTGGCCGAGGGCATTCCGGTGCGCAACGCCGTGAACGAGTGGCTGCGCGGCACCGACGTGTTCGACGCGGTGTTCGATGTGGCCGCCGCGGTGCAGGATCCGGCGCGGCCGGACTTCATCCGGCCTGAATTCGACAGTGACGGTATGCATCTCAACGACCAGGGTGCGCGGGCGATGGCGGGGGCGGTGGATCTCACCGTGCTGCCGGAGGCGTTTCAGGGCAACCTCGGCCCGGCGGCCTGATCCTGCCGTAGCCCGGCGGCGCGTCGGTGGCGCTCTCGATCAGTCCTTTCTTGGGCGGAAATTGAGTACGGAGATGCGCAGACCGCTGAACACGTAGACGGACGCCCACACCGAGATCACGATGAGGACAACGAACATCGGTAGCCAGCTGCTCTTATCGTGATCGACGCTCCACCAGACCGTCGTAAACAGAATCGCGGAGATGAACAGCAGGATGTCGCGCAAGCTGCCCCGATAGGAGGCGGCCGCTCTGCGCAGCGGCCGGTATCGGTTGACGGTCGCGACCAGGTCGTCGATGCGACTATCGATGGCTCGTTGGAGTTCGGCTCGCCGCTCCGCCTCCTCCGGCGGTAGGCGGTCCAGCAGTTCCATATCCTGTCTGATCGTCTTGCGGACGTCCGGGCCCTTCAGATATCCCGCCGCTGCACCGAGAGCCAATCCACCAGCGATGGGTGCGATCCCCACGGCAAGGTCAACCAGAGCGGGCATGCTTCCGTCTCCTCAGCCACCCAATCAACATCGCGGCAAGAGCACCGGCCGACTCGCGGCGGTGGAGGCATCGCTGAACCTACGAATGAAGGCCGTGCCCCTACCCGGCTCTGGCCGATCACGGCTAACCTGGATTATCGTCCGTTTCCGAACGCATGGAAAGGGATGTGGCTTCGGTCTGAGCATGCGTACCGGAGCCGCCAGGTCGACGTGGTCGTGACAGTGCCTGGCGCCGGGCCGATCCGTGCCGGGTCTGGTTCGGCAATTTCATCGCGTGGCTATCGCTCGCCATTCAGCACCATGACAACTGGTCGGGGTCGGAAAAGAACGAAGCGGGTCATGGGCTGCATCCGAGGGCGGCGAAGCGAACGACAGCAGTCAGACCACTGTCTGCTGTCATCGATTTCGCCACTCAATCACCACAAGGAACAAACATGTCCAGCAAAATGATCAAGTTCGCGGCCGCAACCGCGATTGCCTTGTCGCTAGGCGCTATCGCAGCTCCGGTGGCTTCGGCCAGCCCCATTGCGACGACACCTGCGATTTCGACATCGACCTCGGTTACTCCTGTCGATGGATCACTTGCTCTCTGCTTCCCCCTGGGCAGTGTGGTCTGGTGCATCTGAGATCACGGTCCAACGTCTAGGTACGGTTGGGAAGGAGCTGCCAGGATACTGTGACATCCCCGCCCCTTCCTGGGGGGCGGGGCTTCCTTCAGCGGCCGTCGAACGAGGTTTGCCGTCCGCGGGCGACGGCCTCCCCCTGGCGGGGGCAGGGTGAGTAGCCGCGGTCAGCGCGGTTTCACCTCGGCCAGCAGTTCGGGGCCGCGCTCCTCCAATCGGGTGGTCGCCCAGCGGATTCCGAGCAGCGCGGCGAGTACGCCGAGCAGCACACCGACCGGCAGGGCGGCCCACTGCACGAGCGAATTGTGCAGGTAGGCACCGATTCCCAGGATGGCCAGGGCGGGAGCGGCGGCCAGCACCTGCACCACGCCCACCGCCAACTGCATGAGCATCTTCATGCAGCCGGGGTTTCCGGTGCCCGCGAACGGATTTCCGCGCTGCGGCGGCAGTGCGAAGGCGGCGTGGGTGGACAGGTACACGACGGCGCCCACGCCCACGCCGAACAGCACCGGCAGCGTGGACAGCGCCCACGGATACAGGTGGGCCAGCCCGAGCGCGCCGGGCAGGACGAGCGTGGAGATCACGGAGACCGGCCCGACCAGCAGCGCCCAGGCGTAGGCCCGGCCGCGGACGTCCGCCCGGGCCCCGCCCGGCGTCACCAGCGTTTGCCAGACCGCCGTGCCGTCGAATCCGTACAGGTTGGTACTGGACATGGTGGCCAGCCACACCACGAAAGCGCCCGAGAACGCGATGGTCCCGCTACCGCCGTTGCGGACCGACAGGAAGATCGGCAGCACGAAACCGATGATCAGTAGCGGGATCAGGGCCGCGCGCCGGCGGCCGTCCCGCCACCAGGTGCGCAGTTCCTTGGCGACCACCGCGCCGACCGGAGTGGTGGGCAGGAAGCGGTCGAGCAGGCCGCCGCCGGTGTCGACCATCTGGGCCTCCGGCGCGGGCGGGGTGGTGAGCCGGCGCTCCAGCAGCACCGCCCACGACTGCCACAACACCAGCGACAGCAGGGCCAGACCGAGCAGCGCCAACAGTGCGAGCAGGTAGTCGCCGCGGGAAGCGGCCTCGACGGCGTACGGGGCCCAGCCCGACGGGACCGAGCGCAACAGGATGGACAGGCCGCCGCGGTCGCCGTCGAGTTTCGGACCGGCCGTGGTGATGAGCAGGTTCAGCGGGTAGTACGCCAATCCGATGAGCGCCGCGAACAGCACGCCCAGGTCCTTGCCACGCCGGGAGCGCATGGCCGCGCCCAGCCAGGCCACCACCACGCGGGCGAGCAGCACCACGAACACGAGTTGCAGGGCCGCGCCGAGCGCCGCGATTCCGGCTGCGGCCCAGCCGATCTGGGCGCCCAGCAGGACCAGCCCGGCGAAGGCGATGAGGTTGACGATGGGCGCGGGTCCCACGAACGCGGCGGCCCCGAGTCCGTAGGCGAGTTCCCGAGTCGTCAACGGCAGCAACCGGAACTGCTCGGGTTGCAGGGTTTCGTCGCTGGTTCCGGTGACGACCGGCCCGCAGATCCAGCCCAGGGTCCAGGCCCCGAACAGCGCGGCGGCGATGGTCACGCCCCCGTGCACGCTCTCATGCCCCTTGGCGATGAGCACCGCGGTGAACAGGGCGACCGCCAGTCCGAAGACGCTGCCCAGCACGAAGTTCAGCGCCGACCGGCTCTCGTGCAGGCTGCGTCCGATGATGCGCAGCCGCATCCGGATCAGGACGCCAACCACGACAGTCCCTCCTCACCGCCGACCCGCCCGCCGACGAGCCGCACGAACGCCTCCTCCAGGGTCCCGTCGCCACGGACCTCGGCGAGGGTGCCGCCCGCGACCACGCGCCCCCGGTTGATCACGGCCACCCGATCGCAGATCGATTCCACCAGGGCCATCACGTGACTGGACAGGACCACCGATCCGCCGGCGGCCACGAAGCGTTGCAGGATCGTCCGGATGGTTCCCGCCGAGACGGGGTCCACGGCTTCGAACGGCTCGTCCAGCACCAGCAGTTTCGGCGCGTGCAGCAGCGCCGTGGCCAGCCCGATCTTCTTGCGCATACCGGCCGAATAATCAACGACCACAGTGTTTTCCGCACCGTCGAGCTCGAGCACGTGCAGCAGCTCGTCCGCCCGCCCGACCACGGTAGCCTTGTCCATCCCGCGCAGCAGCCCGGTGAAGTTCAACAGCTCGCGCCCGGTCAGCCGCTCCGGCAAGGCCATCCCGTCCGGCAGCACCCCGACCACGGCCTTCGCGGCGACCGGATCGGCCCACACGTCGTGCCCGAAGATCCGCGCCAGCCCCTGATCCGGCCGCAACAGCCCCACCGCCATCGACAGCGTGGTCGTCTTCCCCGCGCCATTGGGTCCCACCAGCCCGAAGAACGACCCGGGCGGCACCGCCAGGCTCACCCCCTCGACCACCCAGGGCCCACCGAATCTCCTGTACAGCCCGCTCAGCTCGAGCGCCAACTGCCCATTGCTCGTCACAAGCCCCTCCTTCGCGCGCGCCCCCACGGCGCTTTGCCCACGATACGTCCGAACTCGCTGTTCAACGAGTTATCGCGAGCGGCTCTCACGGCGCAACGAGCCCGCCCCTGGACGGCGGCTAGGGCAACAGTCTCGCTGTGTCCAAAGCGATTTCGAAGGGCCGCTGCATGACGACCTTGGATCCCGCGGCTGCGCGCCGCACCAGTTCGTACTCACCGGTGTCGGCGAGTGCGTAGGCGAACAGTATCGGCAGTTTTTCGCCGGGCAGTTGACCCTTGAAACCCGCAGTCTCCAGCCGCCAATAGTTGGGGATTCCCGCGTTCGCGTAGAGGTCCGGTTTGATCCTTCGATCCATCGCGGCGGTAGATCTCGAGACGATCTCCACCACAAGCTGTACCTGCGCGGCAGGTATCCCCCGGTCATCCCACTCGATCGGCCCACCGCAGACCAGCAGATCCGGGATCGGCTCGTCGTCGCCGATCAGGACGCCGACGCCAGGGATCATGTAGAGCCCTTCGGGTAGCGCCTCCTCCAGGATTCTCCCCAGTACGGAAACGAACCGCTGGTGAATCGGTTTGGGTGCGGCGTTCACGATGAGCTGGCCATTGAGGACCTCGTACCTCAGTCCGTTCTCGGGGAGATGATCGAGATCGGCGGCGGTCCAGCGATCGGAAGCGGGCACGTGCATAGTCGAATTGTCCAGCTCATGTGCCGGCAGCGCCAAGGCAAACACCCCCCGATTCGCAGCTGAAGTCCGAAACCACCCAACGGGGTCGAGGCTAGCTCGGTTCAGCAGACGACTCGCCGGTGACGAACATTTGTTCGTTCGTCACCGGCGAGTTGCCGCTAGCTGGGTATGAC